>NZ_JBEXTZ010000226.1:0-1021 GCF_040614195.1 Amycolatopsis sp. NPDC006125 | reverse complement strand
TGTGCTGTTCGGGGACGTTGGTGATGGGCTGACACGCTGAGGATGATCTTGATGTGGGTGAGGACCTCCGGGTTCGGTGTGGATTGCGACATCAACACCCGCATACCAGGAGGTCCTCGATGGTCCACCGTAACGCCTCGTTGACCCCGACGGGCCGGCTGCGGCTTGCCCTGTGTGTCGTGGAGCAGGGATGGTCGCTGCGTCGGGCAGCGGAGCGGTTTCAGGTCAGTCACACCACCGTGGCCCGCTGGGTGGGCCGTTATCGCCAGCACGGCCCGGCGGGGATGAACGACCGGTCCAGCCGGCCGCATCACAGCCCGAACCGCACGTCGCCTGAGGTGGAGGCTCTGGTCGTGATGTTGCGGCAGGAGCACAAGATCGGCCCGGTTCGCCTGTCGGTGCGGGCTGGGGTGGCGCCCTCGACCGCCCATGCGATCCTGCGGCGCCACGGGGTGCCGGTGCTGGCCGCGTGTGACCGCGCCACCGGCGAGCCGATTCGCCGCTACGAACGCGCTACTCCGGGCGAGCTGGTACACGTCGATGTCAAGAAACTCGGCCGTATCCCCGACGGTGGTGGGCACAAGGTCCTGGGCCGTGCCCAAGGCCGAGCCAACCAGGTCCGCACCGCCGGCGGCGGCTACCTCTGTCTGCACACCGCTCTGGATGATCACTCGCGCCTGGCCTACACCGAGATCCTGCCCGACGAGAAAGCCGCCACCTGCGCAGCCTTCCTACGCCGCGCGCACGCCTGGTTCGCCAGCCACGGCATCACCATCGAGCGGGTGCTGACCGACAACGCCTGGGCCTACCGCAAAACCACCTGGCACACCACCTGCACCGACCTGCACATCACACCCCGCTTCACCCGCCCCTGGCGGCCCCAGACGAACGGGAAGGTGGAACGCTTCCACCGCACCCTGCTCGACGAATGGGCCTACCACCAGCCCTACACCTCAGAAACCCAACGACAAGCCGCCTTCCCCGACTGGCTCGACTGGTACAACTACCACCGACCCCACAC
>NZ_JBEXTZ010000225.1:0-1238 GCF_040614195.1 Amycolatopsis sp. NPDC006125 | reverse complement strand
AGCTTGGGCAGGTCGGCCAGGGTGGGCACGCCGTCCTGGGCCCGCAGGGTGAGGCAGGCGGCGCGCATGAGGTCGTCGGTGCGTGGTCCCCAGAACGCCGAGTACACACGGCGGAAGACGGAGACGAGGTTGTCCACCTCCCGGTCGGTTTCCCCACCCTCCAAGGGGTTGAGCACGGGTGGGCGGTGGCGGGAGTCGGCGTCGAAGAGCACCACCCGCTCGGCCGCGGTGCGGGGCAGGCGGTTGAGGATGTCGGTGACGAGGTCGCCCTTGGGGTCGATTACCACGACACCGCGGTGGTTGGTGGCGTCGTCGAGGACCAGGGTGCCGAGCAGGGTTGATTTGCCGGAGCCGGTGGCGCCGAGGACGTGCAGGTGGTGGCGGGCGTCGGCGACCCGCAGCCCGACCGGGCGGGCGTGGCCGGTGTCGGCGCGGCCGAGTGGTTTGACCTGCGGACCGGGGGTGGCGATGCCGGGTGGTGGGGCGACGGCTTTCGCGCCGGCGCGTTCGACACCGGGGATCGCGGCGTCGGTGGGCAGGTGCGCGATCGCGGCCAGCTCGGGGACCGACAGCAGATCGCCGCGGTCGAGCCGCCGGGCGGCGAGCACACGGTGGGGGTGGCGCAGGCGGGCGCGGGTGTAGTGGTTGTGCTCGGTGTAGGCGGCGAACGCGGCGGCCAGCGCGTGGGCCCGCCCGCGAGCGGTGTCGCGGGCCTGCCGCACCAGCTCGTCCGGAGCGTCCGCGGGCACGTCGGTGGCGACGGCGTAGCGCACGAGGGTCTCGTACTCGGAGCCGCGCTGCTTGCCCACGATGGCCTTGTTCTGGGCGGAGTACTCCAGCGACACCTGCGGGTCCAGGCTGATCCGCCGCACATCCGCGGTGCGGCCGGGGCGGGCGGGGTTCGCGCCGGGGGTGAGGGCGTCGAGGATGCGGCCGCCGAGGTGGGCGGAGGAGCCGTGGTGGACCCGGCGGGCCGCGCGGCGGGCCTGGGCGACGCGGCGGCCGGTGACCGGGCGGGCAAGGATCTGGACGCAGGCGTGCTCGTCGCGGCCGAGCCCGACCGGCGCGCCGAGCAGGCCACGGATCGGGTCGGCGTCGAAGCTGGTGCGGATCGGCAGCGATTCCGGGCGGGCGAGGCGCAGCTGCCCGCCCACCACGACCCGCCGCCCGGTCGCCGGGATGGGGAAGGGGGAGGTTGCGGGGCTGGTCCGGGTGTGGGAGCCGGGCCAGGCGGCCTC
>NZ_JBEXTZ010000224.1:0-1280 GCF_040614195.1 Amycolatopsis sp. NPDC006125 | reverse complement strand
GACCCCGAGGACGAGTACGCCCGCCTGGCCGCCCAGGTCGGCGGCACCTACGTGCACCTCGGGGCCGGTGGGGTGCGGCTCAATCCGTTCGACCTGCCCGTGCACACCGACGCCCGCGGGCGGCGCACCGCCCCGCAGGACGCTCTCAACCGGCGCAGCCTGTTCCTGCACACCGTGCTCGCCGTCCTGTTCGGCACCCCGGTCACCGCCGCCGAGCGGGCGGTGCTCGACCGCGCGATCACCGCCACCTACGCCCGCGCCGGGATCACCGGCGACGCCCGCACCTGGACCCGCCCCGCTCCCCTGCTGCGCGACCTCCGGGACACCCTCGCCGCCTACGGGGACCGCGGTGACGCGGTGGCCGGTGACCTGGCGGCCCGGTTGCACCCGTTCGTCGACGGCGCGTTCAGCGACCTGTTCGCCGGGCCCACCACCGCCACCCCGGACGGGCACCTCGTCGTGTTCTCCCTGCGGGACCTGCCCGACGAGCTGCGCGCGATCGGCACCCTGCTCGTGCTCGACGCGGTCTGGCGGCGGGTGTCCAACCCCGCGCACCGGCGGCCCCGGCTGGTCGTGGTCGACGAGGCGTGGCTGCTCATGCAACAACCCGAGGGCGCGCGTTTTCTGTTCCGCATGGCCAAGGCCGCCCGCAAACACTGGGCCGGGCTCACCGTCGCCACCCAGGACACCGCCGACGTCCTCGGCACCGACCTCGGCAAGGCCATCGTGTCCAACGCCGCCACCCAAGTCCTGCTGCGCCAAGCCCCGCAAGCCATCGACGAGATCGCCGACACCTTCGGCCTCTCCGCCGGGGAGCGCCAGTTCCTGCTCTCCGCCGACCGCGGCCAAGGGCTGCTGTCGGCCGGCACCCAGCGGGTGGCGTTCCAGTCGCTCGCCTCGCCCACCGAGAACTTCCTCGTCACCACCGACCCCGCCGAACTCGCCCGCCTCGCCGAGGACGACCCCGACGCCACCGACCACGGCCTCGCCGACGCCTACATCGACCTCGGCCCCGCCAACGACGACGTGCTCGACGACACCGATCCCACGTGACCCTCCCGGTCCCACGTCAACTGTCCAGAAAGGAGGGTCGCTATGCCGGCGCCCTTGGCTCAGAGCTGGGTGGGCGACTACCTGCGTGACCCCGGCGGCGCCACCGCCGATCTGCTCGCCGTCCTGCGGGGCTGGGCGCTGATGTGGGGGCCGGTCGCCGTTACGACGCTGCTTGTGGTGGTGGCGGGTGGGGTCGCGGCACGGCGCTGGTGGCGGCGGCGCCGGCA
>NZ_JBEXTZ010000223.1:0-1468 GCF_040614195.1 Amycolatopsis sp. NPDC006125 | reverse complement strand
CTCGGCGATCCGTCTGAAGCCGTGGACCGGCTAGACCCCGGCCTGCTCCGTGAGCCGAGCCCGCAGCCGGAGGACCGCGCGGGTGTGCAGCTGGCCGGACGGGACAAGCGGGTCGACGCGATCACGCCGGTGATCACCTACAACGACCTGGCCCAGGGCCTCACGCCGAACGCGGCCGCGGCGGCGGCGCCCGCGGCGGGCACCCCGGCGGCGGGCGCGTTCTCCCCGGACGGGGTGTTCAAGAGGTCGTGGGCCGGGCTGCTCTTCTCCGCCGGGACCTCGCCCTCGGGCGCGGGCGGGCTGGGCGCGGAGGCGCCGGAGCCGGGCCAGGAGACCAACGACGACACCCAGACCGCCGGGACCACGGGCGGGGGCGGCTCGGCCGCCGCCGCGCCGCTCCCCCAGCAGGCGCCGCAGCAGCTCGGCGGGGCGACGTGCGGCCGGTTCACCGCCGAGATCTGCCGCGCCTACGCCGACCTGGCCACGACCGGCAAGGTGAGCCCGCAGGTCGCGGCCCTGCTGCAGCGCCTGTCCCCCGCCGCGGTCACCGGGAACATCACCGCGCCGACCCTGCTGGTGCAGGGCGAGGCCGACACGCTGTTCGGGCTCGACCAGTCCGACGCCACCGCGCGGCAGATCACCGCGGCGGGCGGGACGGTGCAGCAGGTCTGGTACACCGGCGGGCACGACGGCGGCCGCCCGGGCCCGCAGCTGCGCGCGAAGCTCGGCGACTGGCTGTGGTTCCAGCTCACCGGCGAGGGCGGCAACCCGTTCAGCGGGTTCTCCTACGACGTGCAGGGCTCGCTGCGCGCGTCGGGCTCGCCGTCGGTGCGCACCGTCGACGCCGGCGAGTACCCCGCGCAGACCCAGCGGCGGACGCTGCAGCTCGACGGCGACGAGCAGACGATCGTCAACCCGCCCGGCGGCACGCCCGCCGCGGTCAGCGGGATCCCCGGCCTGAACGCGCTGGTCAGCGGATCGTCGCGGCTGTCGGGACTGTTCAGCCTCGACCCGCCCGGCCAGTCCGCGCGGTTCACCACCGCGCCCGTCGACTCGCAGCTGCTGATCACCGGCTCGTCGACCGTCCGGCTGCGGGTGTCCGGCACCGGCGAGGCGGTGCTGTTCGTCAAGCTCTACGACCTCAACCCGGACGGCAGCCGCACGCTGCCGGCGAACCAGATCGCCCCGGTCCGGGTGGCGATCCCGTCGTCCGGCACCGCCGAGGTGACCGTGACGCTGCCCGGGGTGGTGCGGCCGGTCGAGGCCGGGCACGCCCTGCAACTCGTGGTCACGACGACCGACCAGGCGTACGCGACCCCGGTGACCCCGGCCGCGTACCGGGTCTCGCTCGCCGACCCGGCCATCGCGGTGCCGGTCGTGCCGGGCAACGCCGTCGGCGGCGGGTGGCCGGTCGGCACGCTCGTCGGCATCGCCGTCACGCTCGCGCTCGCCGCGGCGGTCGCCGCGC
>NZ_JBEXTZ010000222.1:0-1479 GCF_040614195.1 Amycolatopsis sp. NPDC006125 | reverse complement strand
CGACCGCCAAAACACCGAAAGATCGGGTTCGGGAGGGCGCGATCCGGGCGTAGCGAAGCGAAGCCCGGCGCCCGAACCACCCGCGTAGCGGCTACGGAACTCAAACCTCAAGGGGATACCGAGCGAGAACCCGAAACCCTCCATCCTCCGTGGAGCAGGTCTCCAAACTCCCACCCAGCAACCGGGCCCGCTCAGCCAGCCCAGTCAGCCCGTACCCGCCAGAAGGCAGCTCGGCCACAGCCTCGTACGGCGGCCGCTCGTTGCACACCTCGACGCGCAACGCTCCGTCCTCGCCGCGCACGAGCACCGTCGCCGTAGCGCCGGGCGCGTGCTTGCGGACGTTGGTCAGCGCCTCCTGCACCGTCCGGTACGCCGCGGCCGAGACCTTCGGCGGCACTTCCTCCGGCACCTCGTCCATGGTCAGCCGCACCGCGACCGCGCTGTTGTGCACCAGCCGCCCGAGCTCGGCGATGCCCGGTTGCGGGCCTTCGTCCACCAGCCCGGACCGCAGCACCCCCACCAGCGACCGCAGTTCCTCCAGCGTGCGGGTGGACAGTTGCCGGATCACCTCGGCGGTCTGCCGGGCCGACGGCGATTCCTGGGCGGTGAGCACCCCGGCCTGCATCGCGATCAGCGTGATGTCGTGGGAGACCACGTCGTGCATCTCGCGCGCCAGCCGGGCCCGTTCCTCGGCGCGCACGGCGTCCGCGGTGAGCTTGCGTTCCCGGTCGCGGCTGGCGGCCAGCTCACCCAGCTTCTGCGACAGCTGCGCGCGGGCGCCGATCAGCAGCCCGATCGCGATCGGCATCCCGGCCACCAGGACGCCGTAGATCCCGTCCAGCACGTGCTCGCGCCAGCTCAGCTGCGCGAAGTCGCTCAGCGGCCACTGCACGAACCGGCACATCCACACCAGCGCCGCGCCGACCCACACCTGCCAGTGGGTCTGCTTGCGGGTGGCGAGCATGCCCAGCGCGATCATCGCGGCCAGCTGCGACCAGCCGGTGAGGAACCCGGGCACGGTCAGCAGCACCACGCCGAACGGCATCCAGCGGCGCCCGGCCAGCGCCAGGCAGGCGAGCCCGGACAGGTAGATCGAGTACGGCGGCGCCTTCTCGGGGATGACGAGCCAGACGTCGAGCACGGCGATGAGGATGGCGGTGGCGTCGATCGCCAACGGCGCCCACACCGCGCGGCGAGCCAGAGCCGCCCGGCGCGAGCCGCGGTGCGCCCGGTCGGCGGCCCCCGCGCCTGGGCCGCCGACCGAAATCCCGATGGAGAGTCCCTCGGTGCTCATGGTTTGGACCTCACTCGTCTTGTGGACTGCCTATGAGAGTCCGAGATCACCCGATCGGGACGCGAGTGGCCGCAACAATGTGCGGATGCTAACGGCAACCTCACACGGTTCGGGAAGCGCGAAGGCCCCGACACCGAGCAGAGGTAGAAGTTGAACCAGGAACCGTAGTCGGCCGTGCGCGCCAG
>NZ_JBEXTZ010000221.1:0-1781 GCF_040614195.1 Amycolatopsis sp. NPDC006125 | reverse complement strand
GCCGCACCCGCTCCCCCGCCCCACGCTCACCCCGGCTGAGCGAGGTGCCCACCAAGGCGCGCGGGTCCGAGCGCAGGCCGGGCCGCGGGCAGCTGTCGCTGTTCACCGCGAGCGGGGCCGGTGACGAGCGGAAGGTGTCGCCCAACCCGCGGGCGCTGCCCCCGGACTCGCTGCCGCGTGCGCTGCCGCCCGACCAACTCGGGTTGCCGATCACCACGCGGCACGACCCGGACCGGGTCGGGCGCCGCACGCTCGCCGACGACCCCACCCACCCTCGTTCATCTGCGCCCCAGCCCGGGCTGCTGACACCGGACGGGCGGATCAACCGCCACGCGCGGCCGCTCGCGCGGCTGCCCCGCGCGCTGATCCCGCCCAGCGCGGGGATGCTCCCGATCCACCTGCGCCCCGCACCACCGCGACCCCCTCGCCACACCCTGGCCGATGAACCCGCCACCCCGCCGCCGCGGCAGACCGGGCCCGGTCTGATCACGCCGTCCGGGCAGATCAACCCGGCCGCCCGCGCCCCGCGCCGCCCCCAGCCCGACGCCTACACCGGCAACCGCCCGCTCACCTCGGGCCAGTACCCGCTCCCCCTCGCCGTGCGCCGCCAACCCAAACCCACGCCACCCAGTGAGAGCACGCCACAGGCGCGGAAGCCGCGGCCCGGCATGCAGCTGCCGTTGCCGCTGGACCTGCCCCGCCGCCGGGGCCCCAGGAAGAGGAAGTGAGGTGTGTTCGCCGTGACCAGTCCTGTGCGTGTTCCGGCCGACGTTGACCGCCCGGACCGGGTGCTGGGTCCGCTGACCGCGCGGCAGCTGGCGATCCTCGCCGTCGGCGGGGCGCTGCTGTATGGCCTGTACTCGCTGACCCGCGCAGTGCTGCCGCTTGCGGTGTTCCTCCTGGTGGCGGTGCCGGCCGGGATTGCGGTCACCGTGCTGGTGCTCGGGCAGCGTGACGGGCTCCCGCTGGACAAGCTCGCGCTCGCCGCGATCCGCCAGCACCTCGCCCCCCGGCACCGGGTCGCCGCCCCCGAAGGTGTCCGCCCGGCACCCGCCTGGCTGACCGCCCACCAAGCGAAGGGGCGCGCGGAGGCGGTGTCTCCGGCGCCGCTGGAACTTCCGGCGAGCGGGGTCGCCGACACCGGCGCGCAGGCCGGAATTGTCGACCTGGGCAGCGACGGGCTGGCGGTCATCGCGGTGTGCTCCACCGTCAACTTCAGCCTGCGCACCCCCGCCGAGCAGGAAGCGCTCGTCGCCTCCTTCGCCCGCTACCTGCACAGCCTGACCGCGCCGGTGCAGATCCTCGTCCGCGCCGAACGGCTCGACCTCGCCCCCCAGATCGGGCAACTCCGTACCCGCGCGGGCGGGCTCCCGCACCCGGCGCTGGAGACGGCCGCGCGGGATCACGCCGACTTCCTCGTCCAGCTCACCGCGCAGACCGAGCTGCTGCGCCGCCAGGTGCTGCTGGTGCTACGCGAACCCCTGCACACCGGCCCCACGCCGGCCGCGTCGAGCGAGCTGCCCTGGCGCCGTCGCGCCGCGCCGGAGCAGGCGGTGGATGTGGGGGTGCGGCAGGCGGCCGAGCAACGGCTGGTGCGCCGTCTCGGCGAGGCGAGCGAGCTGCTGTCGGCGGCCGGGATCGTCGTCGCCCCGCTCGACGCCGCCGCCGCGACCGGCGTCCTGGCCTCGGCCTGCAACCCCGACACCTTCCTCCCGCCCTCGGCCGCGCTGGCCGCCGCCGACGAGGTCGTCACCGCCACCACCACCTTCACCGACCTCTAC
>NZ_JBEXTZ010000220.1:0-1914 GCF_040614195.1 Amycolatopsis sp. NPDC006125 | reverse complement strand
CCGGCTTCGCGGGTTGCGCGGCCGGCTTGGCGGCGGGCTTCGGCTGGGCGGGCGCGGCCGGGGCAGTCGCAGCCTGGTTGACCTGGCCGTTGCCCGGCTTGGCGGGCTGCTCACGGACGGGCGCGGGTGCGGCGTCCGGCTTCGACTCCGTGGTCTGCGTCGGCTTGAAGTCCGAGAAGAACTCGTGCCATGCGGCGTCTACTGAATTGGGGTCGGCGAGGAACTGGTCGTACATCTCCTCGACGAGCCATTCGTTGGGGCCGAACTGTGACGCAGGGCTGCTGCTGGACACGGCAGGGACTCGCCTCTATCCATATCTCGATCTTGTTGTCCGCTTGATGCGCCTACCAGGCTAACCCCCTCGCGTTCGCCGTTGTGACCGAAGTGGCCCAAGTCCCGGGACTCAGGTTTGGGATTCCTCACTTGATCGGTCCAGCGCCCATCCGGACGAGTAAGGGACCTGCCGATACCGAGTACGGGGCCGGTGTGGAACCGGTACGGTCGCCGGACCGTCTGCAGGAAGAGCGGAAGGGGGTTCCGGTGGCGGACCTGTCGGACATCGAGCGCATGGTCGGCGACTGGGAGCGCAACGCGGTCGAGCGGTCGCAGCGCTTCCAGGCGATGCAGCACGAGGTCGAGCAGATCTCGATCACCGAATCGGTGGCGAACGGGGCGGTCAGCGTGACCGTCGGCAACAACGGCATCCCCACCGACGTGCGCATGACCGACGCCGTCCGCGGGATGAGCCCGGACGAGATCGCGGCGAACGTGCTCAAGGCGATGCAGAAGGCCCAGTCGAAGTACCCGCAGGTCATCCAGGAGATCGTGGCCGGGACGGTGGGCGAGTCGGACAGCGCGGCGCAGCACATCGTGCGGACCGCGGCCGAGAACTTCCCGGAGGCCCCGCCCGAGGACCCCGAGCCGCCTGCGCCGGGCCGTCAGCTGCGGATCGAGAGCGAGGCCGACGACGAGCCGCCGCGGCAGCCGCGCCGCCCGGCGCCGCCCCAGCGGCCCCGGCGCGATGACGACGACGGCGACTTCGGCGACCAGTCCTTCCTGCGACGCGACTAGGGGGAGCGATGACCAGCAGCTTCGCGCGGGGCGCGGGCACCAGGGCAGGTGGTTCGGCCGCCCGCGGCGCAGCGAACGGCTACGAGGTGCTCACCGACGAGCTCGGCACGCACGCGGGCAAGGTCGACGGGCTGGCAGAACGCTTGCAGACCGCTGTCGACGCGGCCCGCCAGGTGAGCATGGACAACAGCGCGTTCGGGGTGATCTGCCAGCCGTTCGCGATGATGCTCGACCCGTTCGAACAGATGGGCGTCCGCGCGCTGGAGACCGCGAAGGAGTGTGTCACCGGCACCGCGGGCAACGTCCGCACGGCGGCCACCAAGTACGACGGACAGGACGACAGCACCCGGCAGACGGTCAAGCAGCTGGGTGAGCCCCTGACATGAGCAACCCGCTCGTCGCGCAGGCCCAGTCGCAGACGACCGCGGTCACCGGCATCGGGATCCTCGAATCCGCGCAGGACCTGTCCAACGGGATCAAGGACGGGTCGTGGGTCGAGGGCGGGTTGGGGGCGCTGGGCACGGGTCTTGAGGTCCTGTCGATGGTGATCGATCCGCTGGGCACGTTGGCGCAGTACGGGGTGGCGTGGCTGATCGAGCATGTGCGGCCGTTGAAGGAGGCGCTGGACTGGCTGGCGGGGGATCCGCCGGTGATCCAGTCGTTTTCCGACACGTGGGCGAACGTGGCCAGGGAGGTCGGCGCGGTCGCGGGTGATTTGAAGAATGAGGTCGACGGTGGCACGGCGGGGTGGACCGGTCAGGGGGCGGACACCTATCGGGAGAACGGGGCGGCGCAGGCGGAGGCGCTGGCGGGGGCGGCGTCGCTGGCGGAGGGGATTTCCTC
>NZ_JBEXTZ010000219.1:0-2017 GCF_040614195.1 Amycolatopsis sp. NPDC006125 | reverse complement strand
CGCCCCCACCCGCCGCCGCCGCCCCGCTCCTCCGCCTCGCGCGCCGCCGCAGCGAGCCCAGTGCGCGGCCGCGCTCCTCCGGCTCGCGCGCCGCCGCAGCGAGTCCAGTGCGCGGCCGCGCTCCTCCGCCTCGCGCGCCGCCGCAGCGAGTCCAGTGCGCTGCCGCGCTTCTCCGGCTCGCGCGTCGTCGTCGCGAGTCCAGTGCGCGGCCGGGCCCTCCCGGGCTCACGCGTGGTCGTAGCCGTGGGCTTCCAGGTAGCGGCGTAGGCGGTCGAGGGCTCTGCGGCGCGTCGGGCCGACGCTGCCGATCGCTATGCCCAGCTCGGCGGCTATATCGGCGTGTGTGGCTGGCGGGTCTTGCATCAGGAGTTCCACCAGGCGCCTCTGGGCGGCCGGCAGCTGGGCCACCGCCCGGTGTAGCAGGGCGTCCCGCTCACTGGCCAGTACTTGGCGTTCCGGGGTGAGCTCGTCGGGCCGGTCGCACTCCGCTGGGATCTCCCGCCGCCGCGACTCCAGCACCCTCAGCGCCTGCCGGCGGGCCGTCGTCGCCAGCCAGGCGGGTAGGCGGGCCGGCTCCCGGAGCTCCCGCAGCTGCGCCAGCGACACCCACGTGTTCTGGCAGACGTCGAACGCGTCGGCGTCGCCGAGCCGGTGCGCCCGCGCCACGCGCAGCACCACCACCGACAACCCGCGCACCAACGCGGACCACGCGCCCTGGTCGCCACGCCACGCCCGGGCCAGCAACTCGATCAGTTCGATTTCGGTCATTGCACCCCTCGCGATCACCGGTCCCGACTCAGATGGCCCGGCCTGCGCGGAAGCTCCCGAAAACCGCTGGTAGGCGAGAAGTTGAGTAAAAGTACGCACACGTTGCGTGATCAACTAACGAACAGACACACGGAAGGCGGAACCAGGGTTCCGCCGTACGGGGCTGGATCGATCGCTTTCGAGGTGAAACACTCGCCACCGGCAGGAGAAATCAGGCTGGGATCAGCACACCTGATGACCAGGCCGGAACAAACTTTCCGTAGTCGTTCGTGGACGGTGGTGGTGGCGATGCGCGACGCGATCAGCGCGCGCCACTCCGCGCGAACACTTCCGGTCGAACTCAAGCTGCTGCTCGCGGGCGGATTCGTGCTCGCGGGCTGGCTGCTCACCGCGGTCCTCGGCGCGCCATCGGCCGCCGCCGACGAGGCGCCGTCCGAACCGGACACCGTCACCACGCAAGAGCAGCCGAACCTCCTCGGCACGGTGACCGGACTCGTCGACGTCGTCACCGACACGGTGAACACCACACTTTCGACCGTCACCGACACGGCGGAATCGGCACTGACGACCGTCACCGAAACGGCTGACCAAGCGACGCAGCCGATCACCGGAATCGTCGACGAGACCGTTCAGACGATCACCCCGAAGGCACCCGAGCGGTCCGAACCGGCCGACACCGGAACCGTGGACAGCGAGCCGGCCGTCACCGAACCGGCGCCCGCGCCCCCGGCTCCCGCCGAACCTCCCGCGCAGCCTCCCGCCGAGCCGGCCCCCGCGCCCGTGCACGCGGTCACGCACCACGCGCCCGCCGTCAAGCACGCGACAGCGCCGGCGCAGCACCAAGACATCCCGGACCCGGTGCGCGCGGACAACGCCCCGCCGGCTCCGGCACCCACCGACCCGGGTGATCCCGGCGTCGTCATCACCGTTTCCCACGACTCCGGCAACGGCAGCCGCGACCTGCTGGCCGTCCTCGGCCCGCGTGCCTCCGCTGCCCCGGTTCAGCCGATCGTGGGAGCGCTGACCAGCGGTTTCGTGGGTATGGGCACCGTAGCGGGCCTGCCGCCCACCTCGCCCGACTGACGCGAGACCCGTTCACACAGGCGACCCGCGTCCACAACAAGATCAACTAGCGGGCCCCTCCGCAGCACACCTCTGCCGCCCGAGGGCCGAATCCCAGTCTTCCCGACCGGCCAACCGCGCCTGGCCGGATCGGGCGCTGGTCCCGGCGTCGCGATGCCCCCGCGAC
>NZ_JBEXTZ010000218.1:0-2166 GCF_040614195.1 Amycolatopsis sp. NPDC006125 | reverse complement strand
CACCTGCAGGTGCCCCGACAGGGCGGCGGGCGAGCACGGACCCGCCCCGACCGGGTGCGCGGGGACAAGGCCTACTCCTCCCGCGCCATCCGCACGCACCTGCGCAGGCGGGGAATCCGGGCGGTCATCCCCGAGCCCGCCGACCAGGCTGGGCACCGGAAACGCCGCGGTTCCCGCGGTGGACGCCCGCCAGCCTTCGACGCCCAGGACTACCGCGGCCGCAACGTCATCGAACGCAGCTTCAACCAGCTCAAACGATGGCGCGGCATCGCCACCCGCTACGACAAGTTGGCCACCGTCTACCGCGCCGCCATACTCATCCACGACGTCCTCACCTGGACCGACGCATTGTCAGACACGCCCTAGGCCATCGAGCCAACCGGAACGTCGTCGAGCGCTGCTTCAACCGGCTCAAGCAGTTTCGGGACCTGGCCACCCGCTACGCCGAACGCGCCGCCTACTACCGCGCCGAGATCATCATCGCCTCGATCGTGTTGTGGCTGCGTACAGACCTACAGGACACGGCCTAGAGCGTGTCCGTCCACACCGGACGGACAAACGGGCTGCTAGCGTCGCGCGAGGGCCGCGTTCGCCATCACGTGCTGCATCAGGATCACGAGCACCTGCTTGGTCGACTCGCGGTCCCGCGCGTCGCACAGCAGGATCGGCACCGTGTCGTCCAGTTCGAGCGCCGCACGCACCTCCTCGGTGCCGTAGCGGTAGGCGTTGTCGAAGCAGTTGACGCCGACCACGAACGGCAGCCCGCGCCGTTCGAAGAAGTCCACGGCCGGGAAGCAACTTTCCAACCTGCGTGTGTCGGCGAGCACCACCGCGCCCAGCGCGCCCTGCGCGAGCTCGTCCCACATGAACCAGAACCGGTCCTGCCCCGGCGTGCCGAACAGGTACAGGATCAGCTCGGGGTTGATCGTGATGCGGCCGAAGTCCAGCGCCACGGTCGTGGTGGTCTTGCTCTCCACCCCGGTGAGGTCGTCGACCCCGGCCGAGGCCTGGGTGATCGATTCCTCCGTCCGCAACGGGGAGATCTCGCTCACCGAGCCGACCATGGTGGTCTTCCCGACCCCGAAGCCGCCTGCGATCAGCAGCTTCACCACGGTGGCGGAGACGTTCCGCCGGGGCTCAGAGCCTGCGAATGCCATCGAGAACCGCCTGAAGTACGTGTTGTTCCGGGGTGTCGGAGATGGGCTGGGACGTCCGGTAGATGACGTGGCCGCGCTCGATGAGGTCGGCGAGCAGCACCTTCACGATCGGCACCGGCAGGTCCAGGTGCGCCGCGACCTCGGCGACCGACAGCGGCCGCTGGCACAGGCGCACGATCCGGGCGTACTCCGGTGCCATGGTGGCCGCTTCGGCCAGTCCGGGCAGGGCGACCACGAGTGAGAGCAGCTGCAGGTCGATGTCGCCGGCGTGGGTGCGGCCGCCGGTGATCGTGTACGGCCGGGCGATCGGGCCCGCGGCGTCATCGAACCAGGTGTCGTCGTCCCGCCTGATCATCATGGCGTGCTTTGCTGCTCAACTCGTGGCGCCGCGCTCAGCGCCGCGCCGACCCGCTTGACCATCATGTTCATCGCGTAGGCGACGAGGCCCATGTCGACGTCGGCCGCGGTCAGCAGCGCGAGGCAGGCGCCGTGCCCGGCCGTGGTGACGAACAGGAACGCGTGGTCCATCTCCACGACGGTCTGGCGCACCGCGCCGCCGCCGAAGTGGCGCCCGGTGCCCTTGGCGAGGCTCTGGAACGCCGACGCCACCGCCGACAGGTGCTCGCCGTCCTCTTCGGACAGGTTGGTCGACCGGCCGATGAGCAGACCGTCGGCCGACAGCACAACCGCCCGGTCCGCTCCGACGACCTGCTGCAGGAGGTCGTCGAGGAGCCAGTCCAGCTCGTTGATTCCCGCGTTCGTCACGTGTGCTCTCCCAGAATGTCGGTGGTGCTCGGATCCTGTTCACGAGCGCGGCGGGTGCCCTGCTGGAACGCCGAAAGCCGGCTGCGGGCCTGCTCCGGGCTGTCCGAGGGCACGGTGCTGTGGTCGGTGGCGGCGCTGAAGGTGGTGGTCTCCTCGTCCTTCCTCAACTGCGGGGCCAGGTTCTGCTGCCGTCGCCGCCGCGGCAGCGGCGGGCGGTCCGGCGAGATCGGCCCCGCGTGCTGCG
>NZ_JBEXTZ010000217.1:0-2428 GCF_040614195.1 Amycolatopsis sp. NPDC006125 | reverse complement strand
TCGAGGTGTCCATGATGACCATGAACTGGGCGAGCGCGAGGAACCCCAGGGCCCACCAGCGGCGGGAGTCGGTTCTCATCTCGGTCTCCTATACCAATAGGGGGTAGGTGTATAGCCGAGAAGTTAAACCTCGCGGGGCTGGTCGCGCAAGTACCCCCCGGGGGTAAATTTATGATCCAGATCTACCCGGGTGCGTCCTCGCCGACGAGGGCGATGCGTTCGGACACGACGGCCTGGAAGTGCGGGCAGCTCGTGAAGTCGTCGTGCTCGCAATCCAGGGCGCACTCGATCAGGTCGAGCGAGGCCTGGGCGCGGGCGATGCGTTCGGCGAGTTCGTCGCGTCGGCGCCGCAGCACGGCCCGGCGCCGCGCCGGGTCGGACGACGTGATCATCTCCCGGATCTCGTCCAGGCCGAGACCGGCTTCCTTGGCGCGCATGATCACCGCGACGCGGTACAGGTCGTCCGGTCCGTAGCGGCGACGGCTGCCTGCCCGGGCCGGATTGAGCAACCCGGTCGCTTCCCAGTGCCGCAGCACGTGCGTGGCCAGCCCGAACCGGGCTGCGATCTCCCCGATGCTCATCGTCGCGTCGCTTGACTTCATGTGGACATTAAGTCGGACCCTGATGAGCATGTCCACCAACACCAGCGAAGCCGACCCCATCGCGAGCCTGATCTCCATCCTCGACGCCGTTGACGCCCTGCCCGGAGCCGCCGAGTTGCGGCGCCGGACCTACGAGCTGCTGCACCCACGGCCTGGTGCCCGTTTCGTCGATGTGGGTTGCGGCGCGGGCCGCGCGGTCGCCGAGCTCACGGACCTCGGGGTCCGTTGTATCGGCCTCGACCCCAGCGACGCGATGCTGGCCGCCGCGCGCCGACGCTGGCCCGAGCTGGAGTTCGACCAGGGGACGGCCGAAGCGCTACCGCTGCCGGACGGCGCGTTCGCGGGGTACCGGGCCGACAAGGTCTTCCACGAGGTGGTCGAACCGCAGCGCGCCATCCGTGAAGCCTGGCGCGTCCTCGCACCAGGCGGCCGGATCGTCCTGCTGGGCCAGGACTGGGAGACGTTCGTGATCGACTCCGCTGATCCGGTTCTGACCCGCACCCTCGTCCAGGCTCGCGCCGACACCGTCCCCAGTCCGCGCGCGGCCCGTGGTTACCGCAACCTGTTGCTGGACCAGGGGTTCACCGAGGTGAACGTCGAGGTGCACACGGCTGTGCTGACCGATGCCGCGATGCTGCCCATCGTCGCCGGGCTGGCCCACAGCGATGCTGCGTCGGGTGCGGTCTCCGCTGATCAAGCCGAGGTCTGGCTCGAGGAGCAGCAACGCCGTGCGAATGATGGGCGGATGTTCCTCGCCGTGCCGATGTTCCTGGCCTCGGCCACGCGCCCGTGAGGCTCACCTAGGGTCTGTATCGAAGTCGATCAGAGCCATTCGTTGATCGCTGCGACGTGGACGGTGGCTTCGTAGCGGACGGCGAGCTTGTCATAGCGGGTGGCGACCCCACGGTGGCGTTTGAGCCGGTTGATGCCGCACTCCACCGCATGACGCTGCTTGTAGATCTCGGGGTCGAACGCAGGTGGCCGACCGCCCTTTGACCCCTTGGCCTTGCGGTGCGCGTCCTGATCAGCCTTGCTCGGGATCGTCGCCTTGATCCCACGATCACGCAGGTGTACCCGGTTGGCCTTTGAGGTGTAAGCCTTGTCCGCCAGCACCCGATCAGGACGCGTCCGCGGCCGCCCACTGCCCGGCCGGGGCACCCTGATCCCGGCCAGGACCGGAATGAACTGCGGGCTATCGCCGCGCTGCCCGGCGGTCAGCACGATCGACAACGGCTTTTCCGGGCACCCGCAGCATGCTGATGCGCCCGCGCGATCGTGGAATCCACACTGACGTCCCAGGTGATGCGTCCGGCCGCCTCGGCCACAGCCTGCAGTGCGGTCAGGATCGCCTGCCAGACACCAGCGCGCTGCCAGCGCCGGAACAATGCATAGGCCGCCGACCAGGACCCATACATCGCCGGCATATCCCGCCACGGCGCACCGGTGCGCACCCGCCACCGGATCCCGTCGACCAGCTGCCGTCTGCTCCACAACGACGGCCGACCCGGCCGCGACAGCACAGGCAGCAACGCCTCCAGCACTGCCCACTGCTCGTCGGTCAGGTCGAACCGCCTCGTCACCGCTAAGGTGTCCACGAGGTCTCCGGTGTTCAGGTTTTTCTTGGTCGACGAACCAACTACCGGAGACCTCACCCATTCCCGGTGATCAACACGCTGAACAGCACCAACTGCTGCCCAGCTCGCCCGAGACCACTTCGATACAGGCCCTAGGTGTGCTGTTCGGGGACGTTGGTGATGGGCTGACACGCTGAGGATGATCTTGATGTGGGTGAGGACCTCCGGGTTCGGTGTGGATTGCGACATCAA
>NZ_JBEXTZ010000216.1:0-2933 GCF_040614195.1 Amycolatopsis sp. NPDC006125 | reverse complement strand
GCCGGCGCGGACCGAAGCCGCGCCGGCCGGGGTGACCAACGGCGCCACCGCCTTCAGCGTCCGCAGGATGGGCGCGGTCTCCAGGTGCGTGATGGCGGGCAGCGCGAGCCGGGTCGTCAGGTACCGGTGCAGTGCGCCGGTGTCCGCGCACAACGCGATCGACAACAGGTTGGTGCGCCCGGTGGTGGCGGCGACGACGGCGAGTTCCGCGTGGCTCGCCAGTTCCGTCGCGACCGCGTCCAGGTGCACCGGGGGCACGGACATCCACAGCAGCGCCGAAGCCGTGATGCCGAGCAGCGCGTCGTCGATCTCGACGTCGAAGAACAACGCGCCGCGCCCGCGGAGTTCGTCGACCCGCCGGGCGACCGTCGATGCCGACCACCCGGTCGCCGCGGCCAGAGCCGTGTAGCCGGCGCGGCCGTCCTGC
Organism: Amycolatopsis sp. NPDC006125; assembly: GCF_040614195.1. Taxonomy (NCBI): domain Bacteria; kingdom Bacillati; phylum Actinomycetota; class Actinomycetes; order Pseudonocardiales; family Pseudonocardiaceae; genus Amycolatopsis; species Amycolatopsis sp. NPDC006125. The sequence continues at coordinate 2,506 of NZ_JBEXTZ010000216.1, read as the reverse complement.
GCGAGCGCGGCCAGCAGCACACGGTCAGTCTCGCCGAGCTCGACCGGTTCGCCCGTCGGCGCCGGGCGGCTCAGTTCCCGTTGCTGCGCGGGCGAAAGCGCGTCGAGGTGACCGCGCCACGCCGTCGGCCCGCCGAGGTAGGTGTGCAGCAGGTAGTGCGCCGAGACGAACGTGACGCTCGCGGTGCGGGGGACGTCCCGCAGCAGCAGCGAGTTCCCCGCGCCCGGCTCGGCGCGGACGATCGCGACGATCTCCGTGCCGCCTGACGTCAGCCGGACCCAGGCCGTGTCGTCGCGCCGGGCGAGCGCGTGCGCGATGTCGTGCGCGGTGCTCGGCGCCGCGGTGAGCCGGACGATCCACTGCTGCCCACGCGTGCCGGCCGGGTCCGGGAGCCCGGTCACCCGCAGCCCGGCCTCGCGGGTGAGCCGCTGGTAGCGCCGCGTCACGGTCTGAGTCGACGTGCCCAGCACGGCGGCGATCTTCGTGAACGGCGCCCGCGCGTCCAGGTGAAGGGCGTGGAGCAGCCCGCGGTCGAGCTCGTCCAACACGGTCATTTCCCGCACTCTAGCGCTTCTGATGGAGGAATCCGCCAGCTTTCGGCTCAGGAGTGGAACCAGTCTGACCCTCCCCGCACGCTGTCGCCGACCGCGTAGAAGGGAAGCCGGATGAACCACCGAGCGGCGCTGACCGCACTGCTGACCGCCGAAGCGATGAACCTGCTGGACTCGACGATCGTCCAGGTCGCCGCGCCCGCCGTGCACGCGAGCCTGCCCGGGCCGGTGGCGGAGATCCAGTGGTTCAGCGCCGCCTACACCCTGCCGTTCGCCGCGCTGCTGATCACCGGTGGGCGGCTCGGCGACCTCGCCGGGCGCCGGCGGGTGTTCCGGCTCGGCGTGACGGCGTTCCTGCTCACCTCGCTGGCGTGCGCGCTCGCGCCGGCCGTGAACGCGTTGATCGTGTTCCGCGCCGCGCAGGGCGCGTCCGCGGCGGTGATCATCCCGCAGACGATCGGGCTGATCCGCGCGATGTTCACCGGCCCCGCGCTGTCCCGCGCGCTGGGCGCGATCGGCCCGGTCATGGGGCTCGCGGCGGTGTGCGGGCCGGTGCTCGGCGGCGTGCTCACCGAGGCCTGGACCTGGCGGTCGGCGTTCCTGGTGAACGTGCCGCTGTCGGTGATCGTGCTGCTGCTCGCCCGTGGCCTGCCGGAGGACCGCGCGCCCGGCCGCCCGCGCCTGGACCTGCCGGGCACGGTGCTCGCGGTCCTCGGCCTCGGGCTGCTCGTCCACCCGCTGACGCAACCGTCCACTCCGGACTACCGGCTCCTCGCCGCCGGCGCCGTCGTGCTCGTCGTCTTCGTGCTGCACCAGCGCCGCAGCCGCGCTCCGCTCGTCGAACGGTCCCTGTTCGCCGGACGACGGTTCCCGGCCGCGCTGGTCACCTCGGCGCTGTTCTTCACCGCCACCTCGGGCCTGACCCTGGTCGTGGTCCTGCACGAGCAACTGGACGCGGGCGCGGGTGTGCGTGCCGCCGGGCTGACGCTGGTGCCGTGGTCGGCCGGGCTGGGCGTGGCGTCCTGGGTCGCGGGCTCGGTCCTGGTGCCCCGCTTCGGCGACCGCGTGATGCCCGCCGGGCTCGCCGTCTTCGTCACCGGCCTGGTCACCGCGTGCCTGGTGGCCGATCACGCCGCGTTCCTCGGCGCACTGGGGGTGATCGGAATCGGCGCGGGGTTGTTCAGCCCGGCGTTCTTCACCGCGGCGTTGCGCGCGGTGCGCCCAGTGGAAATCGGCTCCGCCGCGGGATTGCTCAACGCGGCGCAGCAACTCGGTGCGACGCTCGGTGTCGCGCTGCTCGGCGGTGTGTTCTTCGGCAGCGGAGCGCCTGCGGCGTACCGGATCGGGATCGCATTGGCGATCGGCGCCGCGGCCGGCGCCGCGGTGATGGCGGGAAAACGACGCTCTCGGTTTTCCGGTGAAGCGGGTTATCGTGTTTCGTGACCATTCCGCGATTCTGGCCGCGGACTTTGCGGTGGCAGGTGATCCTGCTCGTCAGCGGGTTGCTCCTGCTGCTCACCACCACCGCGATCGTCACCACCGCGGCCCGCGTCCACGTGACCGACGTCGGTTCGCGGGTGCGGGACACGCTGCGCCCGGCGCAGGCCGCGGTCGCCGCGCTCGGCCGGGGTTACGTGGACATGGAAACGGGCGAACTCGGTTTTCTGCTGACCCGTGATCCGCAATTCCTGCAGCCCTACGAAACGGGGAGCGCGGCGGTCACCGCGGCGGAGGACAGCATCGCCCGGTTGATGGCGGACGACGCGGAAACGATGGACCTCCTTTCCGCGGTGAGCGCGGCCGGGATCGCCTGGCGGACCCAGGCCGCCGAGCCGGCGATCGCGCGGGCCCCCGCCAACGGCACCCGCGCCGACAACCAACAGGGCCGGGCGTGGGTGGAACCCAATGGCGCCCCGCAGACCGCGCGGGGCGACCCAGACACACACCAGCAACCG
>NZ_JBEXTZ010000215.1:0-3298 GCF_040614195.1 Amycolatopsis sp. NPDC006125 | reverse complement strand
GCTCGCCGCGGCGGTCGCCGCGCTGGCCGCGGTGCGCAGGCGGCGGTCGCACCAGGCCGACCCGGACCTGGCCGGGGTGCCGCTGGTGATCGACGGGCTGACCAAGGCCTACCCGGGCGGGCTCACCGCCGTGAAGGACCTGTCCTTCCGCGTCGAACCGGGCCAGGTGCTCGGCCTGCTCGGGCCGAACGGCGCCGGCAAGACGACGACGCTGCGCATGCTGATGGGCCTGATCACCCCCACCGCCGGCGAGATCAGGGTGTTCGGCCACCGGATCACGCCCGGCGCGCCGGTGCTGTCGCGGATCGGCTCGTTCGTCGAGGGCTCCGGGTTCCTGCCGCACCTGTCCGGCACCGCGAACCTGCGCCTCTACTGGGACGCGACCGGCCGCCCGATCGAGCAGGCGCACCTGGAGCAGGCGCTGGAGATCGCCGGGCTGGGCAACGCCGTGCACCGCAAGGTCCGCACCTACAGCCAGGGCATGCGGCAGCGGCTCGCGATCGCGCAGGCCATGCTCGGGCTGCCGGAGCTGCTCGTGCTCGACGAACCGACCAACGGGCTCGACCCGCCGCAGATCCACCAGATGCGCGAGGTGCTGCAGCGGTACGCCGCGACCGGCCGGACCGTGGTGGTCTCCAGCCACCTGCTGGCCGAGGTCGAGCAGACCTGCACGCACGTCGTGGTGATGCACCGCGGCCGGCTGGTGGCCGCGGGCGAGGTCGGCGACATCGTGGCCGCCGGCGGCGAGGCCACCTTCCGGGTCGACCGGCCGGAGGCGGCGGCCGACGCCCTGCGCGGGGTGCCCGGCGTGTCCGGTGTGGACGTCGAAGGGACCCTCGTGCACGCCGACCTGGACGGGATGCCGCGCGCCGAGGCGGTCGCGGCGCTGGTCCGGGCCGGGGTCGCGGTCGAGCAGGCCGGGCCGCGGCGACGGCTGGAGGACGCGTTCCTCCAGCTCGTGGGAGAGGAAACGTCATGAGCGAGAACGGGGTCCACACCGATCCCGCGGCACTGGACGAGCTGACCGACGCCGCCGCGCACACCCACTCCGGGGTGGGCGCGGACGGCGCGGTCGAGGGCTACCGGGCGCGGCGGACGCTGCGGCTGGGCGTCGAGCTGCGGCGCCAGCTGCGGCGGCGGCGCACCCAGCTGGTGCTCGGGTTCGTCGTGCTGCTGCCGTTCATCCTGGTGGTGGCGTTCGAGATCGGCGAGTCCAGCCCGAACCGGCGCTCCGGCGGGTTCGTCGACCTGGCGACGGCGAGCGCGCCGAACTTCGTCGTGCTGGCGCTGTTCGTGTCCGGGACGTTCCTGCTGCCCACGATCGTCGCGTTGTTCTTCGGGGACACGATCGCGAGCGAGGCGTCCTGGTCGAGCCTGAAGTACCTGCTGGCCATGCCGGTGCCGCGGCACCGGCTGCTGCGGCAGAAGGCGATCGCGTCCGGGTTGCTGTCGGTGGTGGCGCTGGTGCTGCTGCCGCTGGTGGCCCTGGTGGCGGGACTGATCTTCTACGGCGCCGGTGACGCGGTCAGCCCCACCGGGGACGCGATCCCGTTCGGGCAGAGCCTGATCGCGATCGGGCTGTCCACCGTGTACGTGGTGATCCAGCTGGCGTGGGTGGCGGGGCTGGCGCTGTTGTTGTCGGTGCTCACCGACGCGCCGCTGGGCGCGGTCGGCGGGGCGGTGCTGGCGGCGATCCTGTCGCAGATCCTCGACCAGATCACCGCGCTGGGCACGCTGCGCAACTACCTGCCGACGCACTACTCGTACGGCTGGATGGACCTGATCGCGACCGACATCGACTGGACGAACATGGCCGCCGGAACGCTGTCCGCGGTGATCTACGCGACCGTGTTCACGCTGCTGGCCGCACGGCGCTTCGCGACGAAGGACATCACCAGCTGATTTCCCACTACGGTGGGGCGATGACGACGATCGAGGTGGACAAGGCCGGCGACGTGGCCGTGCTGAAACTGGCCCACGGCAAGGCGAACGCGATGGACACCGAGCTGTGCCGGGAGCTGGTGGCGCGGCTGGAGGAGGCCGAGCTCGGCGGCGCGAAGGGCGTGGTGCTGACCGGGCGCGACGGGATGTTCTCCGCCGGGGTGGACCTCAAGCGGGTCGCCGCGGGCGGGCCGGCCTACCTCCGGGAGTTCCTGCCCGCGCTGTCGGACGCGTTCCTGGCCGTGTTCGGGTTCCCCGGACCGGTCGTCGCGGCGGTGACGGGGCACGCGATCGCCGGCGGGGCGGTGCTGGCGGCGGCGTGCGACCGGCGGATCCTGAACGAGCGGCAGGGCCGGATCGGCGTCACCGAACTGCTCGTCGGGGTGCCGTTCCCGTTGGTGGCGCTGGAGATCCTGCGCTGCGCGTACGGGACGGAGCGGCTGCCCGGGCTGACGTTCCTCGGCGAGACCTACGCGGGCGGCGAAGCGCTTTCCCGCGGGCTGGTGGACGAGCTGGCCGCGCCGGACGAGGTGCTGCCGAGGGCGATCGAGACGGCGAGGCGGCTGGCCGCGGTGCCGTCGGACGCGTTCCGGCACACGAAGGCGCAGATCCACCGGCCGTTCGACGAGCGGATCGGCGAGCAGCGCGCCGGGGACGACGCGCACGTCGAGCGGGTGTGGTCGGCGCCGTCCTCGCTGGCGGCGATCGAGGAGTACGTGCGGACCACACTCGGCGGGTAGCATTCTCGGTTCCCCGCCCACCGCCTCTCGGAGGCCGCCATGCCGCGTCCGGTGCACTTCGAGATCCACGCGAGCGACCCGGAACGAGCCGTCACCTTCTACGCGACGGTCTTCGGGTGGACGTTCGAGCGGTGGGGCAGCAACCCGTACTGGCTGATCAGCACCGGCGACGGACCGGGCATCGACGGCGGGCTGGTGCCGCGGCAGGGCCCCGCGCCCGCCGAGGACGCGCCGGTGAACGCCTTCCCGCTGACCGTCGAGGTGGACGACCTCGACGCGGCCGTGCGGCGGGTCGAGCAGGCGGGCGGCCAGGTGGCGGTGCCGCGCAGCCCGATCCCGGGGATCGGGTGGCTCGCGTACTGCGTGGACACCGAGGGGAACATCTTCGGGATCCTGGAGCCGGCCCCGGAAGCCGAGTGATCGTGGGGCGCTTGGTGGTGGGTGTTTGATGCCGTGGCGTTCGGCGCGCGGTGCGGTGGGCGCGGATGGTGGCCGCACTCTCCGCCGACGGCCGCGCGAGCGGCCGGCGCAGCCGCTTGCGTCTGACCGTTGCTGCTCGTTCTCGTGCTGGCGCAGCCGCTTGCGTCTGACCGTTGCTGCTCGTTCTCGTGCTGGCG
>NZ_JBEXTZ010000214.1:0-3414 GCF_040614195.1 Amycolatopsis sp. NPDC006125 | reverse complement strand
GGGACTTGAACCCCCACGCCCTTTACGGGCACTAGCACCTCAAGCTAGCGCGTCTGCCATTCCGCCACTCGGACCTGTTCTTCTCTTGTGGGGAAAGCGTGCCTTGACCCGGTGGCTCGGCAACCGATTTGGCTGGGGATCGGGTTGCGGGAGAGGGGTGGCTCGTGAGGTGAGCAGCTTGCGTTGCCGGGTGCGGTTGTGTGGTGGCCGGCGGCTCCCTCTGTGACCCGGCTTACGGGTCGAGGTCGCGGGCCACCGCGCGCATCACTTCCGCGATCCGTTTGGTGTTCTTGCGGTCGGGGTAGCGGCCGCGGCGCAGGTCCGGCTGCACCTTCATCTCGAGCAGCTTGATCATGTCCTCGATCAGGCCGTGCAGCTCCTCCGCCGGGCGGCGGCGCGCTTCGGCGACCGAGGGCAGGCTGTCGATCAGCCGAACGGACAGGGCCTGCGGGCCACGACGGCCGTCGGCGACGCCGAACTCCAGCCGCTGGCCTGCCTTGAGTGCCTCGACCCCTTGGGGGAGCGCGGTCTTGCGGATGTAGACGTCCTGGCCGCCGTCCTGGGTGACGAAACCGAACCCCTTCTCCGCGTCGTACCACTTGACCTTGCCGGTCGGCACTGCCCTCACCGTTCCTTCGCTCTGAGTAAGTCATCTCGCGTACCGGCGGCACGTGACCGCCCTGCACGACGAACGCGCCCTGGGCGTACCCAGGACGCGTATCCGCCAGCCTATCCCGGTATGCGCCCTCCGGTGAAGAAGATATGGGTTCTAACCTTGTGCCATGGATACTCCGGCCAAGACTTCCCCGCGCAAGCCGTTCCTCATGCGGCTCGGGATCGGTGTGTTCGCCGTCGGCGTGCTGGCCGTGCTGGCTGTGTTCGTCCTGTTCGCGTTCGGCCTGCGGGACCTCCCGGTGTGGCTGAGCGCCGTCGCCGGGGTGGCCACTCCCCTCGGCATCGCCCTGTCGCTCATTTCACTGGTTCGCGAGCACCGGAAAGCGGCTGCCGGCTGAGCCAGGCCGGGAACTCCGCCAGGCTCTCGAAGACCACCTCGGCCCCCGCCTCCAGCAACTCGTCGCGGGTGCAGGGGCCCGTCGTCACACCCACCGGCACCGCACCGGCAGCCAGCGCACCCCGCACGTCACCCAGGTGATCACCGGCGTAGATCGTCGCGCCGTGCTCGCGCAGCGCCACCGCCTTGCCGTCCGACCACAGCTCGCCCACGAGCACGTCGACGGCGAGGCCGAGCGCCTTCACGTGCAGCGCCGCGTTCGGGCCGTACTTGCCGGTGACGACGACCGTGCGACCGCCGGCCTCGTGCACCGCGGCGAGCGCCTCGTGCGCGCCGGGCAGGGCGACGGTCTCCGGGATCACGATCTCCGGGTACAGCTGGCGGAACCGGTCGACGAGCGCGCCGATGCGGTCTTCGGGCGCGCCGAAGTCACGCAGCACCATGTCCAGCGGCGGGCCGAGGTTGGCGGCGAAGTGCTCACCGTCCAGCGGAAGGCCCGCCTCCTCGCCGAGCGCGTTCATCACCGCGACCATGCCCGGCCGTGGATCGATGAGCGTCATGTCCAGGTCGAATCCGACGGCTGTTCCCACGACAGCCACGGTAGCCGGACCCACCGACAGTTCCGGCCGGCATCTCACAACCGCTTTACATTGACGCCGTTCGGGTCAACTTCCTTGACACCAGAACAACGTGTGTCAAGCTGTTCTTGTGACTGAGATCACCGACTCGTTCGTGGAGCGGACCAGGACTTCGCTCCGGGAGACCCTGCTCGACGCGGCGGCCGACATCCTGGCGGCGCGGGGCTACGCGGCCCTGCGGATGGCGGACGTGGCGTCGGCGGCCGGCGTCAGCCGTCAGACGGTCTACAACGAGTTCGGCAACAAGAACGCGCTCGTGCAGGCGGTCGTCCTGCGCACCACGGGCGAGTTCCTGGACGGCATCCACCAGCGGTTCGCGTCGGCGCCCGATCTGCTGACCGGCATCCGGGGCGCGGTCACCTACACGATCGAACACGCCAGGGAGAACCGCCTGGTCGCCTCCGCGCTGGGCACGCCCCAGGGCGAGGACCTGCTGCCGCTGCTCACCACCCGGGGTGAGCCGGTGCTGTCCGCGGCGATGGCCACCGCCGCGACGCACTACCGCCAGTTCCTTCCCACCCTCAGCACCGAGGCCGCGAACCTGCTCGCCGAGACCGCGGTGCGGCTCTCGTTGAGCCACCTGGTGCTGCCGACCCATTCCGCGGCCGAGGCGGCCGACCTGGTCTGCGCCGCGCTCGCACCGGCCATCACCCACTACTCGTCCACAATGGAGTGAGCGACATGACTGGAACCCTGCCCGCGCACCGCACCGGATTCGCCTCGCTGCGCCGGGGCGGGCTGAACTGGGATTCGTTCCCGTTGCGCCTGTTCGTGAAGGGGAACCGGAAGTTCTGGAACCCGGCCGACATCGACTTCAGCAAGGACGCCGAGGACTGGCAGACCCTCACCGACGAGGAGCGCCGGTCGTCGACGTACCTGTGCGCGCAGTTCATCGCCGGCGAGGAGGCGGTGACGGAGGACATCCAGCCGTTCATGAAGGCGATGGCCGCCGAGGGCCGGTTCGGCGACGAGATGTACCTGACCCAGTTCTGCTTCGAGGAGGCCAAGCACACGGAGGTCTTCCGCCGGTGGATGGACGCGGTGGGGCTGACGGAGGACCTGACCTCGTACGTGAGTGAGAACCCGCACTACCGCAAGCTGTTCTACGAGGAGCTGCCGGAGTCGCTCGCCGTGCTGGAGCACGACCCGAGCCCGCTGAACCAGATCCGCGCGAGCGTCACCTACAACCACGTGATCGAAGGCAGCCTGGCGCTGACGGGCTACTACGCGTGGCAAAAGGTCTGCACCACGCGCGGCATCCTGCCCGGCATGCAGCAACTGGTGAAACACATCGGCGACGACGAACGTCGCCACATGGCGTGGGGCACCTTCACCTGCCGACGACACATCGCGGCCGACGATTCCCTGTGGGACGCGGTCCAGCAGCGCATGGGCGAACTGCTGCCGCACGCGCTCGGGATGATCCAATGGGTGCAGGACCAGTTCGAAGAGCCGCGCCCGTTCGACAACGACCCGCAGGAGTTCATCGAGTACGCGGCCGACCGGGCACAACGCCGCCTAGGCGCCATCGAATCGGCACGGGGCGTTCCGGTGGGCCAGATCGACCTGGACTACTCCCCCGAGCAACTGGAAGAAACGTTCGGCGAAGAAGACGCCAAAGCACTGGCAAACGCAGTGAGCTAAGCGCGCAGCGCAAGGCTTTGAACAAAACCCGAGCTGGGTGGTCATCCCGTCGCCTGACACGCAACGATCACCTTGAGCCAGGGCCGCAACCCAGGCCGCCAACCGGCAGCCGAACATGCC
>NZ_JBEXTZ010000213.1:0-3577 GCF_040614195.1 Amycolatopsis sp. NPDC006125 | reverse complement strand
GCGGGAAAGCGTGCCTTGACAAGCCTGGTCGGCGACTAAAGATCGGCTGTGGATCGGGGGCGGGGGAGGTCTGGTTGGGGTAGTCGGCTGCTTTCCGTTGCCGGCTTGCGTTTGCTGGAAAGAAAAAGCGCCCTCCCTGTTTCGGGAGGGCGCTTCCTTTGTTGCTAGATCAGCTGAAGGCCTTGGCGATCAGCGCCTTCTGCTCCACCTCGTGCACCTTCGACGAGCCGGCCGACGGGGCGGCCATCGGGCGCCGCGAGACCACGTCCAGCTTGCCGAGCACGTCCGGGAACATGCGCGGCAGGTGGAGGCCGAAGAACGGCCACGCGCCCTGGTTCTCGGGCTCCTCCTGGACCCACACGACCTCGGCGCCGGTGTAGCGCTCCAGCGCCGCCAGCAGCTTCTTCTTCGGCAGCGGGTAGTACTGCTCGATGCGCACGATGGCGACATCGTCAGCCTCGCGCTTGGCGCGCTCCGCCACCAGCTCCCAGTAGAGCTTGCCGGAGGTCAGCAGCACCTTCCGCACCTTGCCGGGCTCCACCTCGGCGTCGTCGATGACCGACATGAACTTCGAGTCGCCGGTGAAGTCCTCCAGGCCCGACGTCGCCGCCTTGTTGCGCAGCATCGACTTCGGCGTGAAGACGATCAGCGGGCGCTGGATGCCGTCCAGCGCGTGGCGCCGCAGCAGGTGGAAGTAGTTCGCCGGGGTGGACGGGACCGCCACGGTCATCGAACCCTCGGCGCACAGTGACAGGAACCGCTCGATGCGGCCCGACGTGTGGTCCGGGCCCTGGCCCTCGTGGCCGTGCGGCAGCAGCAGCACGACGTCCGACCGCTGGCCCCACTTCGCCTCACCGGACGAGATGTACTCGTCGATGACCGTCTGGGCGCCGTTGACGAAGTCACCGAACTGCGCTTCCCACAGCACGAGCGCGTCGCTGTTCGCCACCGAGTAGCCGTACTCGAAACCGACCGCCGCGTACTCGGACAGGGCCGAGTCGTAGATCATCACGCGGCCCTGGTCGTCGGCCAGGTTCTGCAGCGGCGCGTACTCCCGGCCGGTCTTCCGGTCGATCAGCACCGAGTGGCGCTGGGTGAACGTGCCGCGACGCGAGTCCTGACCGGACAGCCGCACCAGACGACCCTCGATCGCCAGCGAACCGAACGCCAGCAGCTCGCCGAAGGCCCAGTCGATGCCGCCCTCGCGGGACATCTTGTACCGCCGCTCCATGACCGGCTTGACGCGCGGGTGCGGGGTGAAGCCCTCGGGGACGTTGACGAACGCGTCGCCGATCCGCTCGATGACCTCGGCGGGCACCGCGGTCGGCACCTTCGCGGGCACCTGCTGCTCCTCCTCGACGGAGGGGCTCGGCGCGATCGGGTGCTTCTCCAGCTCGCGGACCTCGTTGAAGACGTGCTCCAGCTGGCTCGAGAAGTCCCGCAGCGCGGCCTCGGCCTCCTCGACGGAGATGTCACCGCGGCCGATCAGCGACTCGGTGTAGGTCTTCCGCACCGAGCGCTTCGTGTCGATGATGTCGTACATCGCCGGCTGCGTCATCGACGGGTCGTCGCCCTCGTTGTGGCCGCGGCGGCGGTAGCAGATCATGTCGATGACGACGTCCTTGTTGAACGCCTGGCGGTAGTCGACGGCCAGCTTGGCCACCCAGTGCGCCGCCTCCGGGTCGTCGCCGTTCACGTGGAAGATCGGCGCGCCGATCATCTTCGCCACGTCGGTCGCGTACTGCGAGGACCGCGAGTGCTCCGGCGCGGTGGTGAAGCCGACCTGGTTGTTGATGATGATGTGCACGGTGCCGCCGGTGCGGTAGCCGCGCAGCAGCGCCAGGTTCAGCGTCTCCGCCACGACACCCTGGCCGGCGAACGCCGCGTCACCGTGCAGCAGCACGGGCAGCACCGAGAAGCCGCCGGTGTCGCTGTCGCCCTTGTCGAGGATGTCCTGCTTGGCGCGGACGATGCCTTCGAGCACCGGGTCGACGGTCTCCAGGTGCGACGGGTTCGCGGTCAGCGACACCCGGGTCTCGCCGTCGCCGAACATGCGGAAGTACTTGCCCTCCGCGCCCAGGTGGTACTTCACGTCGCCGGAGCCGTGCGCCTGGCCCGGGTCGAGGTTGCCCTCGAACTCCTGGAAGATCTGCGAGATCGGCTTGCCGACGATGTTGGCGAGCACGTTCAGGCGGCCGCGGTGCGGCATGCCGATGACGACCTCGTCGAGCTCGTGCTCGGCGGCCTTGTCCAGGACGGTGTCCAGCATCGGGATGACGGTCTCGCCGCCCTCCAGCGAGAACCGCTTCTGGCCGACGTACTTCGTCTGCAGGAACGTCTCGAACGCCTCGGCCGCGTTCAGCTTCGACAGGATGTACTTCTGGACGTTGGGGTCCGGCTTGGCGTGCGGGACCTCCACGCGGTCCTGGATCCAGCGGCGCTCCTCCGGGTCCAGGATGTGGGTGTACTCGACGCCGACGGTCCGGCAGTAGGAGTCGCGCAGCACGCCCAGCACGTCGCGCAGCTTCATCTTCTGCTGGCCGGCGAACCCGCCGACCGCGAACTCGCGGTCCAGGTCCCACAGCGTCAGGCCGTGCGAGAGGACGTCCAGGTCCTCGTGGCGGCGCTGGCGGTAGTTCAGCGGGTCGGTGTCGGCCATCAGGTGGCCGCGCATCCGGTAGGCGTCGATCAGCTCCAGCACCCGGGCGGTCTTGTCGATCTCGCCCTCGGGGATGTCGGAGACCCAGCGGACCGGCTCGTAGGGCAGCCGCAGCGACGTGAAGATGTCGTCGTAGAAGCCGTCCTCGCCGAGCAGCAGCTCGTGGATGCGCTTGAGGTACTCGCCCGACTCGGCACCCTGGATGATCCGGTGGTCGTAGGTCGAGGTCAGCGTCATGATCTTGCTGATGCCCAGCTTGACGAGGGTCTCCTCGCTGGTGCCCTCGAAGTGCGCCGGGTACTGCATCGCGCCGACGCCGATGATCGCGCCCTGCCCGGCCTGCAGCCGCGGCACCGAGTGGTTGGTGCCGATGCCGCCCGGGTTGGTCAGCGAGATGGTGGTGCCGGCGAAGTCGTCCGCGGTCAGCTTGTTGTTGCGGGCCTTCTTGACGATGTCCTCGTAGGCCTGCCAGAACTGGCGGAACGTCATGTTCTCGCAGTTCTTGATCGAGGCGACGACCAGCGTGCGGCCGCCGTCCTTGCCCTTCATGTCGATGGCGAGGCCGAGGTTCACGTGCTCCGGCGTGACGGCGTGCGGCTTGCCGTCGACCAGGGCGTAGTGCCGGTTCATGTTCGGGAAGTCCTGCAGCGCCCGCACCATGGCGTAGCCGATGAGGTGCGTGAACGAGATCTTCCCGCCGCGGGTGCGCTTGAGGTGGTTGTTGATGACGATGCGGTTGTCGGCCATCAGCTTGGCCGGGACCGCGCGCACGCTGGTGGCGGTCGGCACGGCCAGCGAGGCGTCCATGTTCTTGGCGATCGCGGCCGCGGCGCCCCGCAGCTGCTTGCTCTCCGGCTCGGCGGCGGCCGGCTTCGTCGCCGCGGCGGCCGGCTTCGCGGCCGCGGGCTTGGCGGCGGC
>NZ_JBEXTZ010000212.1:0-3906 GCF_040614195.1 Amycolatopsis sp. NPDC006125 | reverse complement strand
GAGGCACTTCGCTCTCGGCGGGCACCGTGGGCTCCTCGGCCCCCGCCGCGGACGCGACATCCGCACCGAGCGCGGGCGGCGCCTCCTCCGGAGGCGATCCGCCGTCGGCGGACTCCTGCTCAGCAGCGGGCATCTCCGCCTCGCGCGCCGGCTCCGCATCCGACGCAGCCACGTCACCCGGCTCGGCGCCGGGCGCCGAGGGCACCCCCGCCCGCTCCACCCCGGCCCGCTCCACCTCGGGCCCGGCCACCGCGCCCTCGGGCCGAGCCGGTTCCTGTTCGGGACTCACCCGTACTCCTCTTCCTCGACGCGGGCCCGGTCCGCCTCGGCGGCGGCCTCGGCCTCCGAGACCGACCCGCCGGTCCACCGCACCCGCAGCATCGTCAGCGGCTCGTCCTGCTCGAACTGCACGCTGGACTCCCGGTAGAGCTCCAGCAGCGCCAGGAACCGGGCCACCACCTCGACCGTGTGCTCGCAGTCCTCGACCAGCTCGGTGAACGTCGCCTGGCCCCGCTCTGCCAGCTTCAGCCGCAGCAGCGCCGCGTGCTCCCGCACCGACACCCGGTGCGCGTGGATGTGGTCCAGCGACACCGTGGGCGGCGGCTTGGGCCGGAACACGGCCAGCGCGATCTCCGCCAGCTTGTCCGCGTCCACCCCGAGCGTCACCTCGGGCAGCAGCCCGAGGTAGCGCTCCTCCAGCGACACCGACCGCGGGTACCGCCGCAGCGCCCCGGCCTCCAGCTCCGCGAACAGCGCCGCGACCTGCTTGTACGCCCGGTACTGCAGGACACGGGCGAACAGCAGGTCCCGCGCCTCCAGCAGCGCCAGGTCGTCCTCGTCCTCGACCTCGGCCGCGGGCAGCAGCCGCGCGGCCTTCAGGTCGAGCAGGGTCGCCGCGATGACCAGGAACTCCGTCACCTCGTCCAGGTCCCACTCCGGCCCCAGCGCCCTGGTGTAGGCGATGAAGTCGTCGGTGACCTGGTGCAGCGCGACCTCGGTGACGTCGAGCTGGTGCTGCGAGATCAGCTGCAGCAGCAGGTCGAACGGCCCCTCGAAGTTGTCCAGGCGGACCTTGAACTTCGGCGCCGCGGAATCCTCGACGGGCTGGGCCCCGTCGACCGGAGCCCCGTTCTCGCTCACGTCCCGGCGGCTTCCTCGGAGTCGAGGCCGCCCTCACGGAGGCGGCGCACCAGCACCGAGTCGGCGCCGTGTTCGTCGAAGTCCGCCAGCAGCACCGCCACGGCCTCCCGCACGAGACGGCCGCGGTCGATGGCCAGGCCGTGCTCGGCCCGCAGGCTCAGCCGCGCCTGCTCCATCGCGACCAGTTCGTCGCCGGAGACGTAGACGGTGATCTTCGAATCGTGCTTCTGACGTCCGCTGCCGCGCCGTCCGGCGGCGCTGCGCTCCAGCTGCTCGCGGTGCCCGGAGTTCTGCCCGTTGCCCGGCCGCTGCGCTTCCGGGCGCTGCGGGGCGGGCGTGGGCGGCGCGGGCACGTCGAGGGCCGGGCTGCTGGTCAGGCGGAAGAGTTCCGAAGCCCCGGGGAGGGAGGCTCGCCTGCTCACCGAGCGATCACCTCGCGCGCCAGCGCGCGATACGCCTGCGCGCCGGCGGACTTGGGGGCCCAGCGGGTGATGGGCTCACCGGCCACAGTGGTCTCCGGGAACCGCACGGTGCGGTTGATCACCGTGTCGAACACGGTGTCGCCGAAGGCCTCCACGACCCGCGCCATGACCTCCCGTGAGTGGAGGGTCCGCGGGTCGAACATGGTGGCCAGGATGCCGGTGATATCCAGTTTGGGGTTCAAGCGTTCGCGTACCTTCTCGATCGTGTCGATCAACAAAGCCACGCCACGCAAGCTGAAGAACTCGCACTCCAGCGGGATGATCACGCCGTCGGCGGCCGTGAGCGCGTTCACCGTGAGCAACCCGAGCGATGGCTGGCAGTCGACCAGAACATAGTCGTACTCCGAGATGAGGGGTTGCACGACCCGGAGCAACGTGTGCTCGCGCCCCACCTCGGCGACCAGCTGCACCTCGGCGGCGGACAGGTCGATGTTGCTCGGCAGCAGGTCCATGCCCTCGACACTGGTGTGCCGCAGGATGTCCTGGGCGGTCACCGACCGCTCCATGATCGCGTTGTAGACCGTCTGGTCCAGCTCGTGCGGCTGCACGCCGAGGCCCACCGACAGCGCGCCCTGCGGGTCGAAGTCCACCAGCAGCACCCGGCGGCCGTACTCGGCGAGCGCGGCGCCCAGGTTGATCGTGGACGTGGTCTTGCCGACCCCGCCCTTCTGGTTGCACATGGCCAGCACCGTGGCCGGGCCGTGCTTGTCCAGCAGGGGCGGTTCGGGAATCTCACGCAACGGTCTGCCGGTCGGGCCGAGCTTGGGCTTGCCGTTCGCTTCGGCGCCCACGGCCACGACAGAGTCCACGGTGTCGGGCTCCCCCTCTGTCGCGATGGTCAGGTTGTCGAGGTTCGCGGCGGCCGATGCGGCCGAGACCGATCTGGTCGAGGGCTGCGGTGTCGACATGGCGCGAAACTCCTCGTTCGACGGGTTGGCCGCAGCCTATTCGGCGAGCCGTTTGTCGCCAAAGCAACTCGCCGGAGGCGATCAGGTCAACCCAGCGCCCGAGGATGGGCCGTAGCATATACCTCACGCAGAGTGTTCATCGTGACCAGGGTGTACACCTGCGTCGTGGTCACCGAAGCGTGGCCTAGCAGCTCTTGGACCACCCGGACGTCCGCTCCGCCCTCCAGCAGGTGGGTCGCGAAACTGTGACGCAGCGTGTGCGGCGACACGCCGGTGGAGATCCCGGCGCGTTCGGCGTTGGTCTTGAGGACCTGCCACGCGCTCTGCCGGGACAGCCGGGTCCCCCTGGCGTTGAGGAACAGCGCCGCGGTGCCGCGGCCGCGCAGCGCCAGCACCGGTCGGGCGCGCACCAGGTATGCCTCCAGCGCCTCGACCGCGGGACGGCCGATCGGCACCAGCCGCTGCTTGCCGCCCTTGCCGTCGAGCAGCACGGTGCGCTCATCGCGGTCGACGTCGTCGAGGTCGAGCCCGACGGCCTCGGAGATCCGGGCCCCGGTGGAGTACAGCAGCTCCAGCAGCGCCCGGTCGCGCAGCGGCCGCTCCCCCTCGGCGGGCGGCATCGCCAGCAGCCGCAGCACGTCGTCCACCGGCAGCGCCTTGGGCAGCCGCTTGGCCGGCGCCGGGGGCCGCACCTCGCGGGCCGGGTCGTCCTCGGTCAGCCCGTCGAGGTGCGCGAAGCGGTGCAGCCCGCGCACCGCGACCAGCGCCCGCGCCGCCGAGGACGCCGCCAGCGGCGGGTGCACCTCGTCGCCCTCGCGCAGCGCCGCGCCGAACCCGGTCACGTCGGATTCGGTGACGCGCCGGAAGTCCCGCACCCCGGCCTGCTCCAGGTACCGCAGGTACCGGCGCAGGTCGCGGGCGTAGCTGTCCAGGGTGTTGCGTGCCGTCCCGCGCTCCACGGCGAGATGATCGAGATAGGCCGTGACCACCTCGGCGGCCGGCAGAACATGCACGCCGACACCCTAGAGCGTGACGTCAGGAAATGCGATCGGCGAACCGCGTCGGCCGGTCCCGCCACGGCGCGTCCGGCGGCCGCGACGGCGCGCCGTCGTGGACGACCGCGTGCGCGGCGAGCACGCCGCCGACGGTCGCGCCGTTGACGATCTCCCCGGACAGCGCCATCCGCACCGCCTCGGCCAGCGGCACCCGGTGCACCACCAGGTCGGCCTCCTCGTCGCCGAGGACCTCCCGGTCGACCGGGGTCAGGTCGCGCGCCAGGAACACCCGCACGACCTCGTCGGTGAACCCGGGCGAGGCGGCCACGTCGACCAGCGTCTCCCACCGCGCGGCGGCGAGCCCGGCCTCCTCGGCCAGCT
>NZ_JBEXTZ010000211.1:0-4004 GCF_040614195.1 Amycolatopsis sp. NPDC006125 | reverse complement strand
CAAGGCGGGAAAGAGTACCTTGACCCCGCTGATCGGCGACTAAAGATCGGCTGTGGATCGGGGGCGGGGGAGGTCTGGTTGGGGTAGTCGCTTGCTTTGCGTTGCCGGCTTGCGGATTCGAAGTGAGAAGGGCCGCCCCTGCCGGGGTGGCCAGTGCCGTTGCGTTGCCGGTTTCGCGGTTGTGCCAGAAAAAAATGGGCCACCCCTCCTAGGGTGGCCCTCTTCTCAGGTGGCGTCTGGGTCTGTGGGCGGCTTTTCGCCTGGTTTGAGTGGTTCTGGGTCCGGCTTCGCGGCCGGGGTGGTCGTCGTGGCGGGGTAGCCGTTCGGTTTCACGCTGCCGCCGGACAGGCCGTTGATCCCGAGCGGGTCCGGGTCACCGTCGAAGAGGTGCTGGGTGACCGCCCGGCGCGGGTCGAAGTTGCGCAGCTGCCGCAGGTCCTCCAGCGGCTTCTGGAACTGCTCGAAGTCCGAGCCCATCTCGTCCTTGAGCTGCTGCCGGGCGCCGGTCGCGAAATCGCGCACCTTCCGCACGCTCCGGCCCAGCCAGGCCGCCGCCTCGGGCAGGCGCTCCGGGCCGAGGATGAACAGGCCCGCGACGATCAGGACGAGGATCTCGCCCCAGCCAACGCTTTCGAACATTCGCGAACCTCCGCCTCACACGGCTCCAGCTATCTCAGATTACCCCGCCGGCCGGCCTGTTCGGATCCCGCGCGCGGAGTTCACGTCTCGTCCATCCGGCGGTCAGTCCGAGCCGAGCGTCACGTCGACCATCAGCGTCCGCCCCTGCCGGACCAGCTGCACGGGCACCGTCTCGCCGATCTCGTGCTGCCGCACCGCCACCGTCAGCTCCGCCGCATTGCGGACCAGGCGGTCGCCGAGCTTCGTGATGACGTCGCCCTCCGCGATGCCCGCCCGCGCGGCCGGACCGCCGTCGGCGACGTTCAGCACCTGCGCGCCCTCCGACGTCTCCGCCGCGACCGACGCCGCGTTCACCCCGATGTCGGCGTGCTTGACCTGGCCACTGCTGATGAGCGTCCGCGCGATCTTGATCGCGTCGTCGGCCGGGATGGCGAATCCGATGCCGATGCTGCCGCCCGAACCGTCCGCACCGCCGTCCGTGCGGATCGACGAGTTGATGCCCACCAGTGCGCCCGTCGAGTCGACCAGCGCGCCGCCCGAGTTGCCGCGGTTGATGGGCGCGTCGGTCTGGATCGCGTCGTACGTGACCGGCGGCTCGCCGTTCTCACCGGCCGCCGTCACCGGCCGGTGGAGCGCGCTCACGATGCCCGAGGTCACGGTGTTCTCCAGGCCCAGCGGCGACCCCACGGCGATCACCGAATCACCCGGTTCGAGGCCGGCCGGGTCGCCGATCTGCAGCACCGTCGGGTTCGACACCGCCACCTTGATCACGGCCAGGTCCGTCTTCGGATCCGTCCCGACCACCCGCGCCTCGGTGCGGGTGCCGTCCGTGAACACCGCGGTGATCTTCGCCTGCGGATCGCTGGTGGCCAGCGAAATGACGTGGTTGTTGGTGATCGCGTAGCCCTGCGGGTCGATCATCACGCCGGAGCCGACGCTGCCGGACTGACCGGACTTCACCTCGATCGAAATGACCGCGGGCGCCACCCGCTGCGCGATGTCGGCGATCGAACCGGGCGCGCGTTCCTTGCCCGCCTCGGCCTCGGAGATCGTCGCCGACCCGGTGAGCGAGTCGCCCGCACCGCCGAGCCACCAGCCGATCAGGCCGCCGACGGCGCCGATGAGCAGGCACACCACCCCGAGCAGACCGAGCGCGACCGGCTTCACGCGGCGGCCGAACAGCAGCTCGGGCAGCGACAGCTGGGCGCTGCGCGGACGGTCGGCGTCCTCGTCGTCCTCGTCGTCGGGATCGAGCGCCGGGCGGGACAGCACCGCGGCCGAACCCGGGTCACGCCACGGGTCGGTCATGCGGGACCACAGCGGCGGCTCCGGATCACCGCCCGGCTGCCTGCCGTTGTCCCCGGCGGGGCGCTGCAGCAGCACGTCCTCCGCGCCGGGCGGGCGGCCGAAGGCCTCGGCCAGCGACTCCGGCGCGGGCGGCGCGGCGACGATCTTGTCGCCGTTGCGCGTGCCGGGGGTGTAGAGCTTGTCGAAGGCACCGTCCACGCCGTGCGGGCGGCCGAACGCGCCGGCTTCCGCGGCATCCACCGGCGGCCGGTCCAGCGGGCGGGGCGCCAGCCGCGGTTCCGCGCCTGCGCTGTCCTGTGGTGGATTCGGCTGACTCATCGTTCCCCGGGTGGATGGCTCGTCGTGCTGTCGGCGCGACCCTACGCCACCGATTCTCCCCCGCGGACGGTGAAGGGCGCGTCAGCGACTGGCCACGGGGGCGGGAGTGGTGGTCGTCGTGGTGGTGGCGGGCACGCTCGGCTCGCCACCGAGCTGCGCACGCAGCACACCGGGCGCGGGCGCCTGGCCGGGCTCCGGGTTGGCCTGCGTGGGATCGCCGGTCGACGAGGTCACGACCAGCGCGAGCGCACTCAGGACCAGGCCGGACACGGCCACCCCGGCGCCCTGCGCGACGCGGCGCCGCACCGAGGGGTGACGCTGACCGCCCAGAACGGCGGAACCACTACCGAGGGGCGCGCTCGACCCGAGCGGCGCCGACGAACCAAAAGGGGACGACCGGAGACCGGCGACGCGGTCGGGCCGCTGAATGGCGACCAGCTGGCCGTCCTCGGTGACGGCGAGGTTGTCGGGACTGGTCGGCAGGTCGGTGTCCTGCGGGATGTTGCGCAGGCTCGCCAGCAGGCTGGCCGGCATCGAGGGTGCTTCCGCGCGCCGGACCGCCGCGCGCACCTGGCGCTGCGACGTCACCTCGGCGGCGCAGATCGGGCACCGGGCGACGTGCGACGCGGCACGCTCGTGGGCGCCCAGGCTCATCTCGCCGTCCACGAAGGCGACGACGGCGTCGGGAAGCAGGTGAGACTCGGGCAGGCCCCAGCCTCGCAGTTCGCTCATGCGGAAACCCCCACGGATTCCTCCTTGGCCGCCCGGCGCCGTTCGAGCGAGGCACGCAACGCCTGCCGGCCGCGGTGGATCCGGCTGCGCACGGTGCCCAGCTTCACGCCGAGCGTCGCACCGATCTCCTCGTAGGAAAGTCCTTCGACGTCGCACAGCACCACGGCGGCGCGGAACTCCGGCGGCAGCTCGTCGAGCGCGGCCTGCAGGTCCGGGTCCAGGTGCGTGTCGCTGTACACCTGC
The DNA here is from genome assembly GCF_040614195.1 of Amycolatopsis sp. NPDC006125. NCBI lineage: Bacteria > Bacillati > Actinomycetota > Actinomycetes > Pseudonocardiales > Pseudonocardiaceae > Amycolatopsis > Amycolatopsis sp. NPDC006125. The sequence goes on along the minus strand of NZ_JBEXTZ010000211.1, from coordinate 764 downwards.
TCGGGGCTCGGGTCGTCACCGACGATTCTGTCGGTGTCCTCGGGCAGCCCCTCCATGCGCACCCGCGAGCGGCGGCGCGCCATGTCCAGGAACAGGTTCGTGGTGATGCGGTGCAGCCAGCCCTCGAAAGTGCCCGGCTTGTAGGAGGCCAGCGAGCGGAACACCCGGATGAACGTCTCCTGGGTGAGGTCCTCGGCGTCGTGGGTGTTGCCGGTCAACCGGTACGCCAGCCGGTAGACGCGGTCGCCGTGCTCGCGGACGACCTCGTCCCACGACGGCGGAGTCCACGCGGACTCGTCGACGGTGACCGGGCGGCCCTCGACCTGCTCGTTCTCCAGGCTGTTCTGCATCGTGGGGGACGGCACCTCCATCAGGCTGTTCTCCCAACTGATCTGTCCAACGCGGGCCATCCGCACTGTGTTCCCGGGAACCCCCTGGCGCCCGTTGAGACCCAGCTTGGCCCCTCTCCTTATGTGGGTAGTGAGACGAGACTGAGAGCCGCCTGAGAGAAGTGTGCACGTCTTCCACGGGTTTGGCGACGACCAGCGCTAACCTTTGCCGCGTGACCTCCGAGACGCTCGCGGCGAGTGGCGGCGACCACGCCGAGGGCTACCTGCCCGACCACCCGGCGGACGCCGCGCTGCTCGCCGCGCGGGCGCGCTCGGCGGAACGAGATCCAGAGCGACCGGATGCTGCGCCGCTACGACACGCTCATCATCGACGAGGCCCACGAGCGCAGCCTCAACATCGACTTCATCCTCGGC
>NZ_JBEXTZ010000210.1:0-4117 GCF_040614195.1 Amycolatopsis sp. NPDC006125 | reverse complement strand
CAAGCCGGAGCGCGGGCTTCCCGTCGATCAGTTCCCAGGTGCCTTCGCGGCCGCTGCCGTCGCCGTAGCCGCGCGGCGTTCGAGCCGTGGACGCTGCTGCGGCGGGTCACTTGACGCAGTTCGCGCCGCGGATCGGTTTCGCCTGGCTCTCGTAGACCTTGTTGCCGTCGGTGGCCTGGACGAGGAAGCAGTACTTGCGCACCGGATCCACCGGCACCCGGTGGCTGGTGTTGCGCTGGACGAGGACGGTGGTGCTCCGCTCGCCCTCGGCGGCGACGATGACCGCGAAGTCCAGCGCCTCGCTGCTGCGCCAGGACAGTTCGACGTGATCACCGAGGTCGACCGGGTCGTTGAGGTCCAGTTGCACCGCCCGCCCCGACGGCGAGGGCAGCCCGGGAGCCCCGATCTGCGGCGGCACGGCCGCGACGTCCAGCTCGTCCGGGGTGTTCACCAGCACCAGCACGGCGGCCACCGCGAGCGCCGACAACACCGCCAGCGCCACGACGACGGAATTCATCCGCCTCGGCCGTCGGCGCGGACGGTCGGCCGGCCCGTACTCGACGAGCGGCGTGCCCAGCCGCGGCCCGCCCGGCGCCGGATGCGGGGCGGCGGGCCAGGGCGCCGCGGGTCGGTTCCCGGCCGCGGGGGGCCCGTAGGGTGCCGGCCCGGCCGGCGCCGCCGAGGCATGGGGGACCGGCGGCGAAGCCGGATTCAGCTGCGGCCCCGCGGGACGCAGGGCCGTGGGATGTGTGCCCGGGGGCGGCGTCCCCGGAGGCAGGGCGCCCAAGGGGGCCGGTGGCGCGGTCGGCGATGGCGCTCCTGCCTGCGATCCCTGCGGAATGCCCGGGGGTGGTCCCGCTGGCGCCCCCGCTTGCTGGGCCAGTGGTGGCGCGCCCAAGGGCACTTCCCCTGTCGCGTTGTGCGACGGCGGCCCCGGATGCGATCCCTGCGGGACGCCCAGCGGGGGCCCGCCCGGAGGTGGCCCCGGGGGCAGCGCGCCGAAGGGCACACCCGGCGGCGGCACCACCGCTGGCCCACCCGGCGGTGGCGCGCCGAAGGACCCCCCGAAGTCGTCGAACGCCGGCCGCACCTGTCCGGGGGCCGGGGCGGCCATCCGGGCCGCCACGGTGGCCGCGTCGAGGGGGCGCGCGTCGGGGGACCGGGCCAGCAGCGCCGTGATCAGCTGCGCCAGCCCCGGCGGCAGGTCGCTCCGCTCCAGGGGCGGCGCCGGCTCGTGCAGCACCCGCAGCACCAGCTCGCCCTCGGGCTCGCCGGGCCGTCCCTGGTGCGGCGACCGGCCGGGCAGCGCCAGGTACAGCACCGCGCCCAAGCCGTACAGGTCGGACCGCTCGTCGGCGGTTCCGTCGCGCAGTGTCTCCGGCGCCAGGAACCCGATGTCGCGCGCCGGGTCGCGGGGGAAGGCGCGGCGCAGCGCCAGGCCGAAGTCGGACAGCACCGCCTCGCCGGACGGCCGGAACAACACGTTCCCCGGGGTGACCCCGCCGTGCACCACCCCAGCCGCGTGCGCCGCGGCCAGCGCGGACGCCAGCGAGCGGCCCAGCGCCACCGCGTCGGCGGCCGCCATCGGCCCGAACGCGCCCACCAGCTCGGGCAGGGACTGCGCGCACAACTCCATCCGCAGCGCGCACCGGCCGTCCGGGAGCTCGCGCACCGCGTCGGCCACCAGGACCGGCGCCTGGCCCCGCACCGCGGCCAGCGCGGACAGTTCGGCGTCCAGCTCGGCGCGGGTGCCGCGGTCGAGCCGGCCCGGGTAGACCTTGAGCGCGAACGCCGTCCCGGCCGCCTCGTCCACCCCGGCGAACACGGTGGCGCTCGGCCCGTCGCCCAGCGGAACCAGGTCGCCGGGCGCGTCCCCCGCTGCCGTCATGGTGGTCGTCCTCGGAATCGCCGCCGTCGCCGGTCCCATGGTACGAACCATCACGCCCCGACCGCAGCCAGCACGTCCTCGAGCCGGAGTTCACGCAGCTCGGCGGGGTCCGGGATCCGGCCGAGCCGCCGCAGCCGCCCGGACTGGGCCTTCCGCACGGCCTCGAACACCTTCCGGGCGTCGCGCGCGTTGCCGAACGCGGGGTCGGCCGAGATGCGGTCGAAGTACCCGGCGAGGACGGGCCGGGCGCGCGGGTCGAGCTCGTAGTCGCCGTCCGCCGCCATGCGGCCGGTGATGCCGACCAGCTGGTCCGGCGTGTAGTTCTCGAACTCGATCGTCTTGGCGAACCGCGACGACAACCCCGGGTTGGCGGCGAGGAACTGGCGCATCTCGGCGGTGTAGCCCGCGACGATCACCGCGATCTCCTCGCGGTGGTCCTCCATCAGCTTCACCAGCGTGTCGATGGCTTCCTGGCCGAAGTCGGCGCCGCTGCCGGTCTGCCGCGACAGCGTGTAGGCCTCGTCGATGAACAGCACACCGCCGAGGGACTGCTCGAACACCGTCGCCGTCTTCTCGGCGGTGTGGCCGACGTACTGCCCGACCAGGTCCCGCCGCGACACCTCGCGGAACTCCCCGCCGCCGAGCACCCCCAGTTCCCGCAGCAGCCTGCCGTAGGTCCGGGCCACCGTCGTCTTCCCGGTGCCCGGCGCGCCCGCGAAGATCAGGTGGTGGCTCAGCGCGCCGGTGGACAGCCCGGCCCGCGACCGCCACGCGTTCACCTGGATCTCGTCCACCAGCGACCGGACCTCGGCCTTGACCGCGGGCAGCCCGACCATGCCGTCGAGGTCCGCGAGCAGCGCGTCCAGCGGGCCGCCGCCGGACGCCCCGGCCGGTTCGGCCACCACGGTCGCGGTCGCCGAGGCCGCGAGCCGCACCGCGGGCTCGGCGGTGTTGGTGACGTCGCACGCTTCGACCGTACCGCCGCAGTGCGCGCCCACGTCGATGCCGACGCCGCCCGCGTCGCTCACCGAAACCCGCCGCAGCACCGGTTCGCCGCGGTGGGCCACCAGGACCCCGGCCTGGGCGGTGCGGGTGATCCGGCAGTTCTCCACCACCGGCCGTGCGTGCTGGTAGACGTAGAGACCGCGCTGCCCGCACCCGCTCACGGTGCAGGACCGGATCACCGGGTCCGCGCCGAGCCCGACGATCATCCCGTCGGCGGCGACGTTGTCGATGGTCACGTTCTCCACCACGCCGGACGTGCCTTCCAGCACCAGCCCGTGCTCCGCGCCGGTGATCGACACGTCGGTGATCGCGACCGGTCCCGGTCCGCGGACCGCGACGGCGGGTCCGCGCCCGGCGTGCACGCTGCAGCCGGTGAGCGTCAGGGCCGCGTGCTCGGCCTGCACCCCCGCCGCGTTTCCCGCCCGCATGGTCACCCCGTGCACGGTGAGCGCGCCGCCGCGGGCGGACAGCACCGGCACGTCCGCCCCGCTGCCGTCGAACACGACCTCGGCGCCCGCGGCCGCGCGGAGGGTCAGCGTGCGGTCCACCAGTTCCAGTGTCTCGGCGTAGGTGCCGGCGGCGATGGACACGCACGCGCCGTCCGGGGCGCCGAGCACCGCCTCGCCGACGGTGGCGTAGGCGCCGTGCCGGCCCGGCGCCACGAGCAGGGTCCGGGCGGCGGTCGTCATCAGCTCGCCCTCCCCGCCAGCCAGCCGTGCCCGGCGGCCTTGACCCCGGCCTGGAAGCGGCTGCGGGCGCCGAGCCGGTTCATCAGCCCGGCGACCATGCGCCGCACCGTGCGCACCGACACGCCGAGCGCGGCCGCCGCCGACTCGTCCGTGCAGCCCGCGGACAGCAGAGCCAGCAGCTCCCGGTCGCGCCCGGCCAGTTCCGCGCACGACGGCGGGTCGGCCGGGACGAGCGGCACCGCGGCCGGCCACAGGTGCTCGACCAGCTCCATGATCGTGCCGATCACGCTGGGCAGGCGGAGCACCGCGATGTCCCGGTGCTCCCCGGGCAGCACGGCGAGCGCGCCGTCGATGACCAGCGCCTCGACGGGCACGACGGGCATCGTGCGGATCTCCGCGCCGGCCTGCGCCAGCTTGCCGAGGCGCCGGGCGGGGCCGGGCGTCGTGCGCGCGGCGTCCGGGACGTGTGGACAAGGGACACGACCCCCGCGAATTCGCCCTGGTCGGCTTCGGCGGCGCCGGCCCCATGCACGTC
>NZ_JBEXTZ010000209.1:0-4204 GCF_040614195.1 Amycolatopsis sp. NPDC006125 | reverse complement strand
CGACATCCGCCTCACCTACCAGCCGGCCACCGACCAGCTCGCCGGCACCACGACGATCCTCGCCAGGACCACGCAGGAGCTGTCCAGCTTCGACCCCGCCCGGCCCGCGTTGGGTGCACCAGACGCGGGGTGGCGCAAGGCGCTCGGCCGCTGGCGCACCTGACGCGGGTCCGCGCAGCCGACAGATCCCGGCACGCCCCCCGCCCGCCGGTGCACCTCTCGCGTAGGGGCACGCACCAACCACATGCGCGCTCCCCACGCAGGTCGGCGCACGCGCGCTGGTGCACGCTACACATGCTCCCGACCCCGACGCATGTCGGCACGTCTCCGCCCGCCGGTGCGCCCCTCGCGGGGCGGCGCCCCACCTCCGGCCCGCGTTGGGTGCACCAGACGCGGGGTCGCGCACCGCCCCCGGCCCGCGACGCACCCGACGTATGCCGGCACGCCCCTCGCTCGCCGGTGCCCTCTCGCGCGGGGCGCGCACCACCGGCACGTGCCCTCCCCGCGCGCGTGGGGCACGCACGCCCGGGCACGTCACGCATACCGGCACGGCCCTGGGTGGGGGCGTACCCCGCGCAGGTCAACACGCCTCACGAATGCCGGCTCCCTAGGCATGTGGTGCGTCGCACCCCCGTCGGGCGTACCACATGCACGCCGACGCTCCATCGCGTTGGGCCGCGCGCCACCGGCCCCGGCTCTCGCGTGCTCTGTTTGCCTCGCCGAGGTGCGATGGCTGACAGCACGACCCCCAGTCGACGGTGCCACCGCATCCATCTCCCATGGCAGGTGGAGCAGGTGCCGCCCTCTCACGTAACCACCACTCGGCGGCTTCGCTGGTTCACCCAGAAATGGAGATCATCACCCCGGCATCACCGCTCGGCGGAAGCCCGAAGCAGCGCCACCGCCGCAGTCTTGGCGCTCTCGGCGGCTCCCGGATCGCCGGTGATGCCCGCGATCACGGTCGCGCCTTCGACCAGCGCGAAGATCTGGTCGCCCAGTTCGTCCGAGCCGGCCAGGGAACGCAAGTAATCCCGGACCAGGTCCTTGTGCTCCCGCACCACCGCCGCGACGCGAGGTGCCCCGTCGCCCAGTTCGCCGAACGAGTTGATGAACGCGCACCCCCGGAAGTCGTCCTCGCTGAACCACCGCCGCAACCAGTCGAACACCGCCGGGACAGCGTCTTCCGGCGGCCGAGCCGACACGTAGTCCGCCAGCGACCGCCGCCACCGTTCGTCGCGGCGGCGCAGGTAAGCCTCGACGAGATCGCCCTTCGCCGGAAAGCATTGGTACAGCCGCTTCAACGAGACGCCCGATCCCGAGCGGATGGCATCCATGCCCACCGCCTGGATGCCGCGCGCGTAGAACAGCTCCTCGGCGGTGTCGAGCAGTCGGACGCGTGCCTCGTCGTGATCCATCCAATCCACCCCTTGCGCGGAGAACGTGCGTTCTCTACCGTAGCGCATCAGCGGAGAACGAGCGTTCTCCAGATTGGGGTTCCCATGTCCGACCGTCCGCCGTTCCCGCCGTTCGACGAAGTCACCGCCGCGCAAAAGGTTCAAGCCGCCGAGGACGCCTGGAACACGAGGGACCCGGAGAAGGTCGCGCTGGCCTACACGCCCGACTCGGTCTGGCGCAACCGGGATCAGCACGTCGTCGGCCGCGACGCGATCGTCGAGTTCCTGCGCCGCAAGTGGGAACGCGAACTGGACTACGCGCTGCGCAAGGAGCTGTGGGGCTTCCGCGGCAACCGGATCGCCGTGCGCTTCCAGTACGAATGCCACGACGCCGAGGGCCAGTGGTGGCGCAGCTACGGCAACGAGCTCTGGGAGTTCAGCGAGAACGGCCTGATGCGCCGCCGCGAGGCGAGCATCAACGACACCCCCATCACGGAGTCCGAGCGCCGCATCTTCGGCCCCCGCCCGGAATCCGAGCGTGGGCAACTGCTGCCGGTGTTCTGAACGGCGGCGCACAGGACGCGGGCATACCGCGCCGCAACCTGGCCGACGACTCCGGCATCACCTGCGCGACAGCAATTCGATCGACAGGCAACCGGTCGGACTGCGACGGTAGGGGCGTGCGCGTCGTCCCGTTGCCCCCGGCCACCTACCACGCTCTCGCCGCAGGAGATCTCGCCGCGGCGAACCGTGTGGCGCCGGTCGAGTTGACGCCGTACTTCGTGAACCCGCGCTGGCTTCCGGGCTGGGGCCGGGCGAGCACCCGCGTCCGCGCCGACCCGCGGGCCGCCGATTGGCTCGCCGGCGCCATCGCCGGGCCAGTCGGCGTGGTCGGCCGCGCGGGATACCACGGGCCGCCAGACGAGCAGGGCGTCGTCGAGGTGACCTACGAGATCGAGCCGGCTTGGCGCCGTCGCGGTTATGCCCGCGCCGCGCTGGCGGAACTCGTCGCGCGCGCCGTGCGTGAACCGGACGTCCGCGTCGTGCGCGCGGTGATCCGGCCGCACAACACCGTTTCCCAGCGCCTGGTCATGACGAGCGGATTCACCGAGGTGCATGAACCACCACTGCCCGACGGGCCCTGGCTGGTTTTCGAGCGCGTTGTGGACTGATCACAGTCACGCGCGAGGTTGATGGCCGACCGCCGTTGATCGCGGGGCGGCTTCAGCGCGCAGGCTTCCTCGTCCCGCTTTTCCGTGCCGCGGCGGTGGTCTTCCGCTCCACGACCACCGGTGGCGGCTCGGGGTTGAGCACGTTGCCCGTCGGGATCTTGGGGCGTCCCAGCTCGCCGTGCTCGCGGACCCTGGCCTTGCGGTAGACCTCGGCGGTCGTCGCCGCGATGCGAGCCCAGTCGAAGTCGTCGGCGAGGCGGGCCTGCGCGGTGCGCGCACGACTCTCCGCGGCGGCGCGGTCTCGCAGCACCGAGTTCACCGCCGCCGTCAGCGCGGGCACATCCCCGGGTGCGAAGGACAACCCGGTGACCCCGTCGACGACGACCTCGCCCAGCCCACCGGCCGTCGAAGCCACCAGTGGCGCCCGCGCGGCCGCCGCTTCCAGGGCGACGATCCCGAACGGCTCGTACCGGCTCGGCAGCACCACCGCGTCCGCCGCCGCGAGCACTGCCCGCAGCTCCCGGTCGCGCAGGTGCCCGGCGAACTCGACCGCGTGCTGCATCCGCATCCGCCGCGCCTGCTTGACCAGCTCGTCCAGGTGCCGCCCCCGCCCGGCGACCACCAGCCGCGTGCCGCGGTGCGCGCGGCGGATCTTCGGCAGCGCCGACACCAGGTCCTGGACGCCCTTCTCCCACTCCAGGCGCCCGAAGAACAACAGCAACGGCTCGCCACCCGGCGCGTACTTCTCCCGCGCCCGCGCGACCTCGTCCGCCGCGACCTGCCAGCCGCGTTCCTCGATGCCGTTGTGGATCACGGTGATGTCGTCCGCCGACACCTCGAACAGCTTCGCCACCTCGGCGCGCATCGCCTGCGAACACGTGATCAGCGCGTCCGACCGGTTCGCCAGCCACCACTCCACGGAGTGCACCTGCTGGTTCAACGGCTGCGACAACCAGCCCGAATGCCGGCCGGCTTCGGTCGCGTGGATCGTCCCGACCAGCGGGCGCCGCAGCGCGCCGGCCAGGCTGATCGCCGGGTGCGCCACCAGCCAGTCGTGGGCGTGCACGACGTCCGGCTGCCACGACCGGGCCAGCTCCAGCCCAGCGCGCACCATGCCGTGGCCCATCGCCAGCGTCCACGCCACGAGGTCCCGCTCGAACGTCACGTGCATCGGGTCCTCGGCGACGCGGATGATGCGCACACCCTCGACCACCAGGTCCGTTGTCGGGTGCGTGTGGGCGTCGGTGCCTGCCGGGTGCCGGGAGAGGACCACGACCTCGTGCCCGTCCTGGGCGAGGTGCCGGGCCAGCGCGTGCACGTGGCGGGCCAGCCCGCCGACCACGACGGGCGGGTACTCCCAGGACAGCATCAGCACGCGCATGACAGGAGGTTACTCACTGGTCAACTAAGAACTGAACCACCCGACGACGCGCGATGCCGGCGGGTGATGTCGATCACATGATGAGTGGGAGCGCGGTGGTGGGCTGCGGTGGGTGGGTGACCGGGCGGGCCCGGGAAGTGGCCGCTCGGCCGGACCGGGCGGCGCGGATGCGCGACCCGACGGCGGTGGGTGGACGAGCAGCGGGGAGGTGCTGCCGGGCGGCGGTGGGTGGCCGGGCCGGGGGGAGGTGCTGCCGG
>NZ_JBEXTZ010000208.1:0-4287 GCF_040614195.1 Amycolatopsis sp. NPDC006125 | reverse complement strand
ATCTACACCGGACCTTTAACACTCTTCCCCTACCCCCCGCTCTCCCTTCCCCCCGGGGGCGGCGGCCGGTCGCCCGCCCCCCCATCCCCGGGGTCGTGGCGCCGAGGGTCGTCACCCCGGCGCGCACGCCGATGTCCTTCTGCAAGCGCTTGCCCAGCGAGCTCTCCGGCCCCTCTCTCAGCAGGTCGGAGCCGTCCTCGGGCCGCCGCAACGCGATCGCCAGCGCAGGCGCCAGGTCGGTCAGCAGGTTGACCAGCAGGAACTGCCGGGCACCGAGCGGCGACCGGCCGGTGAGCGTCGCGCCGAGCACGCTGAACCCGATCTCGCCGAGGTTCCCGCCGAGCAGGATCGCCAGCGCCTCCCGCACCGAGGCCCACATCGCCCTGCCCTCGACGAGCGCCGCGATGATCGTCTCCAGGCGGTCGTCGGTCACCACCAGGTCGGCCGCGGCCCGCGCGGCCGGTGCGCCGTGCCCGCCGAGCGCGATGCCGACGTCCGCGAGCCGGATCGCGGGCGCGTCGTTCGCGCCGTCCCCGGTCATCGCGACCGTGTGGCCGTGCTTCTGGTACGCCTTGATGATCCGGACCTTCTGCGCCGGGCTGCACCGCGCCACCACGTCCACGGTCTCCAAAGTGGACGCCAGCTGTTCGTCGTCCATCGCGTCCAGCTCGGCGCCGGTCACCACGTGCAGGTCGGCGCCGTCCTCGCTGACCTTGCCCGCGATCGCCTCACCGGTGTCCGGGTGGTCGCCGGTGATCATCACGATCTGCACGCCCGCCGCCCGCAGGTCCGCCGCCGCGGCCGCCGCGCTCCCCCGCACCGGGTCGGCGATCGCGACGAAACCCTTGAACCGCAAGCCCGTCACGGCCTCCTCGTCGAGCGTCGCACTGTCCGGAGTGGACTCGGCGACGGCGAGCACCCGCTGCCCGGCCTTGGCCAGCTTCTTCATCCGGCCCGCCAGCTTCTTCCGCCTGCCCTCGTCCAGGTCGCAGCGCGGCAGCACGGACTCCGGCGCGCCCTTGACGCTCAGCACCAGTCCGTCGCCGTTGCGCATCAGCGAGGCGTGGTAGCCGCGGGACGGCTCGAACGGCACCGCGTCGACCAGTTCCCAGCCGTCGGTGTGCACGGAAACCCGGCGCGCGCCCTCGACGATCGCGCGGTCCGTCGCGTGCGGCAGATCGGACGGGTCGTCGGCGTGCGGCGTCGCCCGCAGCGCGGTGAGCAGCACCGACTCGGTCTCGTCGTCCAGGTCCTCGATCTTGCGGCGCTTGTGGCCGTCGTCGACCTCGTGGACCGTCAGCGTCCCCTCGGTCAGGGTGCCGGTCTTGTCGAAGCACAACACGTCGACGCGGCCCAGCGCCTCGATGCTGCGCGGGTTGCGGACCAGCGCGTTGTGCTCGGCGAGCCGCCGCGCTGCCGCCAGTTGCGCGGCGCTGACCAGGAACGGCAACCCCTCCGGCACCGACGCGACGGCCAGGTTCACCGCGGCGGACAGGCTTTCCCGCAGCGGCACCCGGCGCAGCAGGCCGGCGCCGGCCACCGCGACGGCCGACCCGATCGCCAGCGGCATCGACTTCGAGGTCAGCTCGGCCAGCCGGGTCTCGACCCCGGTCACCGGCGCGTTCTCGCGCGCCATCGCCATGCTGCGGCCCGCCTCGGTGTCCGCGCCGGTCGCGACGACGATGCCGATGGCCTCCCCGGCCGCGATCGTCGTGCCCTCGTACAGCATCGACGCGCGCTCGGCGACGTCCGCGGCGATCACCGGCGACGGGTCCTTCGCCACCGGCAGCGACTCGCCGGTCAGCGACGACTCGTCCGCCTCGACGCCGTCGGCTTCGAGCAGGCGGCAGTCCGCGGGCACGACGTCGCCGGAGCTCAGCTTGACGACGTCGCCGGGCACCAGGTCGTCCGCGCTGACCACGCGCTCCCGGCCGCCGCGGATCACCGTGGTGCTGATCGCCGACCGGCTCAGCAGCTCGGCCAGCTGCTTCTCGGTGTGGACCTGCTGGAGGCTGCCGACCAGCGCGGACACGCCGGTGATCCCGGCGACGAGCGCGGCGTCCACCGGCGACCCGACGGACGCGGACAACGCGGCGCCGCCGATCAGGACCGGGGTGAGCGGGTTGGACAGCTCGTTGATGAACGCCTGCATCAGGCTCGTCCGGCCGCCGCTGCCGGTGCCGCGGGCGCGGGCGCGCTTCTCGGCGGCGTCGTCGCTCAGGCCGTCCGGGTCGGCGCCGAGGCGGTCGAGCACGACGTCCACCGGCATCAGGTGCCACGGCGCGGCGTCGCCGGCCAGGCTCGTGTCCCGCTCGGCGAGCTTCTTGGCGCGGCGGTGCGCGTTGGTGAGTGCGACGGCCGCGCCCAGGTTGACCGCCCGCATCGCCCGGTTGGCCGGGCTGCGGCGCCCCGGCTGCAGCGCGCTGACCGCTCCGACACCGGTCGCGCCCTGGGACAGCCAAATGCTGTCGCGGTTGACCTCGCGGGCGGCGGCTATCGCGTCGACGACCAGCGCCGCGATGCCGATCTCCTCGCCGATCAGCAGGTGCGCGCCCCACGGCGGCGGGTCGCCTGGCCGCTGGGTGCCGATGCCGCAGTCGGCGGCGCCGAGCGCGCGCCGGTTGTCGGACACCAGCATCACCACGTGCCCCTCGCCCTGCAGCTCGCGCACCGTCGAGACGAGGCGCTCACCGCCGGGCATGAGCCGGTCGGCCTCGAACGCGGCGTGCCCGCCGTTGGCGCTGACGACCTCGACGTTCGCGCGCCGGGCGGCGGCGATCACCGCGGCCACGCCCGGCGGCACCTGCCTGCCGAGCCCGATGACGGCGGTCAGCTGCTGATCCCGCACCAGGCCGAGGACCGCCGCGGCGCCACGCTTCTCCAGCTGCTCGCGCTCGTGCGCGCCCTGGTCGACGCCCAGCTCGTCGAGCGGGCCGAGGCGCCAGCCGTCGTCCTCGTGGACCTTGCCGGGGGTGTGCGCGTCGAACAGCTGCCAGGCGCGTTCGACCAGCTCGCTGGCGTCGCCGTCGCCGACGGGGACGAGGTCATTGAGGACCATGCGCCCGGTGTCGAAGGCCTGCTCGTCGAGGACGAGGGTGTCGATGGCGTCCAGGTGTCGCAGCACCCCGCGGTCCATGACGAGCACGCCCTCGGTGGCCAGGACGCGGCCGAGGCGCGCGCCGAACGCGGTGCGCCCGGCCTCGGCGGCCTTGGGCAGTGCGGCCAGGCCGATGCCGATCGCCCGGCGGGGACGCGCGAACGGCAGCGAGACGGCGGCCGCGGCGGCGCCGAGGTTGAGGATGCGCTGCTCGTACTGTTCGACCGGGCCGTCCGGGATCTCGCGCGGCCGCTCGACGACGACCGGTCCGGCTGCGGCGTCCTCCGGGCCGTGGATCAGGCGGCTCTCCGCCTGGCACCACAGCCGTTCGTGCGCGCGGGCCTCACGCCACTGCTCGGCGCGCTGGATGATGTCGACGACCGTGCCCTCGCCGCCGGAGGCCAGGCCCTGCGCGAACGCGCCGAAGGCCGAGGTCGCGGTGTCCGCCTTCTCGCTGCTGCCGGCCCGCTCGGCGGCGATCTTGCGCAGGCGCGGGTGCAGGTCGACGACGTTGGGCAGCGCGGCGATCTCGGTCGGGATCGGCGCCCACGGCGCGAGCCGGGTGATCAGCGACAGACCGAGGCCGAGGGTGTCGGCGGCCAGGGTCGGCAGGAGGCGGGTGCCGCGCAGGCCGTCGGCGGGGTGGTGCAGCTCGTCCTCTTTGATCTCTTCGCCGACGCCGTTGGGCGCGCCCTCGGCCTCCTCGACGACGCGGATCAGCTCGTCGCTGTCCGGGGCGGGGTCGTCGACGCCGATGATCACCCGGGAGGAGGGCGCGTTGACCCGGGCCCACGCGACGCCCGGGTGGCGCTGCACGGCCTGCTCGATGCGCTGCGCGACCGCTTCGCCGCCCGGCCCGTGCACCCCGTGGGCCTCGATGTGCAGCCGTCCCGGGCAGGACCACACCCGGCGGCGGGGCCTGCTCAGCGGCGACAACACCGCCCCGGCGAGGCCCTTCACCGCCGACACCGGACCGGGCACCCGGACACCCAGCAACTCCATGAACCACTCCCGCACCTCGACGCCTCAGGTGCATGGGGTTGCCCATTACGGGTGAAGATATGCGTGCTGCCGCAGGTCGGCCCCGGATTTCCGGGACCGGCCATGCGGCTGCCTCGCGATGAGTTGCCCGCCCGGGCAGGCGAGCCGACCACTCCGGACGGCGAGCTCGCCGTTTCCGGCGGCGAGCT
>NZ_JBEXTZ010000207.1:0-4382 GCF_040614195.1 Amycolatopsis sp. NPDC006125 | reverse complement strand
GGGTGGGTGGTCGCCGGGTGGTCATCCCGTCGCCTTCCGGTTTGTGCATATCACCTTGAGCCAGGGCCGCAAGGTTGGCATGTCCGGCCGCCGGTAAGCACGGAGGTTGCGGCCCTGGCTCAAGGTGATCGTGCCGGTGTCAGGCGACGGGATGACCACCCAGCTCAGTTGGGGGTGGTGCACCTTGCTCCGCGCTTTTGCAGGTAGCGCTGCTCGGGGAGGCTCGTCGTCCGCTTCGCGGCCAGTTGGTATTCCGTGCGGGCCTCCGCTGTCTCGCCTGCCCGTTCCAGCAGGTGGGCGCGGACGGCGTGCAGGCGGTGGTGCTTGGCCAGGCGCGGATCCTCGGTCAGCGAGTCCAGGAGCTCCAAGCCGGCTCGGGGGCCGGACGTCATCGCCACGGCCACCGCTTTGTTCAGGGTCACCATGGGGTTCGGGGCGACCCGCTCCAGCAGGCCGTACAGCGCCACCACCTGGGGCCAGTCCGTCTCCTCGTCGCTGGCGGCTTCGTCGTGCACCGCGGCGATCGCGGCCTGCAGTTGGTACGCGCCGAGCCGGGTGGTCTTCGCCAAGGCCTCGCTGATCAGGGCGACCCCCTCTTCGATCAGGGCGCGGTCCCAGCGGCTGCGGTCCTGTTCGGACAGCGGGATCAGCTCGCCGTCGACGCTCCTCGCGAACCGCCGGGCGTGGGTGAGCAGCATCAGCGCCAGCAGGCCCGCGACCTCCCAATCCGACGGCAACAAGCGTCGCACCAGGCGGGTCAGCCGGATCGCCTCCGCGGCCAGGTCGTCGCGCTGCAGGTCGGGGCCCGCGGTCGCCGTGTAGCCCTCGTTGAACATCAGGTACAGCACGTGCAGGACCGCGTTCAGCCGCTCGTCCCGCTCTTCCTCGGGCGGCAGGCTGAACCGGGCGCCCTTCACCTTCTGCTTCGCCCGGCTGATCCGCTGGGCCATCGTCGCCTCGGGGACGAAGAACGCCTTCGCGATCTCGGCCGTCGTGAGGCCGCCGACGGCGCGCAGGGTCAGCGCGGTCTGCGACGGCACCGACAGCGACGGGTGGCAGCACAGGAACAGCAGGGTGAGGGTGTCGTCCGCGTCGCCGGGGCCGCGTTCGTCCGCGCCCGGCGCCACCAGCTGCGTCGCCGGGGTGGCGAGCAGGTCCTCGTCCTCCCGGCGGCGCCGGGCGCTGTCGCTGCGCATCCAGTCGGTCAGGCGCCGCGTCGCGACCGTCAGCAGCCACCCGCGCGGGTTGTCCGGCACGCCGGTCTCGCCCCACTGGGTCGCGGCCGCGAGCAGCGCCTCCTGCACCGCGTCCTCACACGTGTCGAGCCCGCCGTAGCGGCGCATGAGGATCGCCAGCACCTGCGGCGCCAGCTCGCGCAGCAGGTCGTCGGTCATCCCTCGCCGCCGTGCAGCACGGGCCACACCTCGACCTGCCGGAACGCGGCGAACGGGTTGTCCGCCGCGATCTCCAGTGCCCGCTCCTCGCTGTCCACCTCGAGCATCGCCACGCTGGCCAGGTACTCCTTGGTCTCCAGGTACGGCCCGTCGGTGACCGTCGTCTGCCCGTCGCGGACCCGGACGACCTTCGGGTCCGCGATGCCGTACGCGCCGAGCAACTCGCCGGACGCGAAGTACTTCTCGTTGAACGCGTCCTGCGCGGCGACGGCCGCCTGCCACTCGTCCGGCGTCACCGAGTCCCACAGCTCCTGGTTGCCGTACAGAATCACCATGTACTTCATGGGGGTCATCCTCCCTGGTCGAGCCTCTGTCGGAAGGAGGTCCGGAGCGGATCACGTTTTCTCGACATGGCGCGCGGAGAATTTTTCCGGCCTAGAGTCAGCGGTGTGGACCTGCCCGTGATGCCGCCGGTCAAGCCGATGCTGGCGAAGGCCGTGCACGAGATGCCCCGCGAACCCGGGCTGCACTACGAGCCGAAGTGGGACGGGTTCCGCTGCGTCGTGTTCCGCGACGGTGACGAGGTCGAGCTGGGCTCCCGCAACGACCGGCCCCTGACCAGGTACTTCCCCGAGCTGGTCGACCTGCTGAAGGCCGCGCTGCCGGAGCGGTGCGTGGTCGACGGGGAGATCGTCATCGTCACCAGCGGCGGTCTCGACTTCGACAGCCTCCAGCTCCGGCTGCACCCCGCCGCGTCCCGGGTGCGGAAGCTGGCCGCGGAGACGCCGGCCAGCTTCGTCGCGTTCGACGTGCTCGCGCTCGACCACGCCGACCTGACCGGTGAACCGTTCCAGCGGCGCAGGCACGTCCTCGAAGGGGTGCTCGACGACTCACTCGCCCGGGTGCACCTGACGCCGATGACCCAGTCCCCGGACGTCGCGCAGGACTGGTTCACCCGGTTCGAGGGCGCCGGGTTCGACGGGGTCATGGCGAAGCCGGGCGACCTGCCGTACGAGCAGGACAAGCGGGTGATGTGGAAGGTCAAGCACGAGCGCACCGCGGACTGCGTGGTCGCCGGATTCCGCTGGCACAAGGACGGCAACGGGATCGGATCGCTGCTGCTCGGCCTGTACGACGCGGACGGGCGGCTGCAGCACATGGGCGTGGCGAGCAGTTTCACCGCCGCGCGACGCCGGGAGCTGGTCGACGAGCTGGCGCCGCTGCGGGAGGGCGCGATGGAGCAGCACCCGTGGCGCGAGTGGGCGTCGTTCGAGCCGGACGGCAGGCGGGTGCCGGGCGCGCAGAGCCGGTGGAACGCGGGCAAGGACCTGTCGTGGGAGCCGGTGCGGATCGAGCTGGTCGCCGAGGTCCGCTACGACCACCTGCAGGCGGGCCGCTTCCGCCACGCGACGCGCCTCGTGCGGTTCCGGCCCGACCGGACCCCGGACTCGTGTCGGTACGACCAGCTGGAAGAGGTGCCGCCGGCGGAGCTGACCGCCCTGTTCAGCGAGGTGAGAGCGTGAGCGCTGTACCGATTGAAGGCACCGAGGTCAGCATCTCGTCGCCGGACAAGGTGTACTTCACCGAGCGCGGCGAGACGAAGCTCGACCTGGTCCGGTACTACCAGGCGGTCGAGGGCCCGTTGATGAACACGCTGCGGGACCGGCCGTTGCTGCTGGAGCGCTATCCCGACGGCGCGAGCGGCAAGTCGTGGTTCCAGAAGCGCGTCCCCAAGTCGACGCCGTCCTGGGTGCGGACCACCGTGGTGTCCACCCCGAACGGAACGACCTCGGACGCCCTCGTGGCGGCCGACCTGGGGCACATCCTGTGGGCGGTGAACCTGGGCTGCATCGGTTTCCACGTCTGGCCGTACCGCGCCTCGGCGCCCGAGTTCGCCGACGAGCTGCGAATCGACCTGGACCCGTCGCCCGGGGTGACGTTCGAGCAGGTCCGCGAGGCGGCGGTGCTGACGAAGGACCTGCTGGACTCCCTGGGCATCGCGGCGTACATCAAGACAACGGGCTCCCGGGGCCTGCACGTCTACGTGGCGCTGGAACCACGGTGGGACTCCTACGCGGTGCGTGCTGCCGCGGTCGCCCTGGCGCGGGAGCTGGAGCGCAGGCACCCGGACCTCATCACCGCGCAGTGGTGGAAGGAAGAACGGGGCGCGAGGGTCTTCGTGGACTTCAACCAGAATGCCCCACACAAGACGGTGTTCGGCGCGTGGTGCGTCCGCCCACGGCCAGGCGGGCAGGTCTCGACGCCCATTTCGTGGGACGAGCTGTCCACAGTGGAACCGGGGGAGTTGACCCTGTCGACGGTGCCGGACCTGGTCGCTCGGCGGGGTGACCCATGGGCGCAGATGCGGGAGCGGCCGCAGACGATCGAGCCGCTGCTGGAGATGTCGGAGCGGGACATGGCAGCGGGAATGATGGATGCGCCGTGGCCGCCCGTGTACCCGAAGCAGCCGAATGAGCCACCCAGGGTGGCACCGAGTCGGGCGAAGAAGAGCTAGCGCCGACAAACCGCCGTCCGGCAACGAAACGCTACCGAGCAGCCCAACCCCCCTCAACCGCAAGCCGGCAACGCAAAGCAGGCGATTACCCCAACCAGACCTCCCCCGCCCCCGATCCACAGCCTGCTTTTAGTCGCCGATCAGGCGTGTCAAGGTACTCTTTCCCGCCTTGACACGACTGCTCGGCGACTGAAACACACTCAGGGAGAGGGGGCGGGGGTGGTCGTAAGGTGACCTTTCGAGCGCCGTGAGGCGCTTTTCCGCCCGCAGGGCGGACTCCCCGCCGTGTCAGGCGGCGGTTTAAAGATCAAGAGATAGTCCTCGCCGGACGGGCAGGCTCCGGGATGACCAGGGGTTGGGTGCCTCGTCCCACCTTCTCGAGGTGGTCGCCGGGTGGTCATCCCGTCGCCTTCCGGTTTGTGCATATCACCTTGAGCCAGGGCCGCAAGGTTGGCATGTTCGGCCGCCGGTTG
>NZ_JBEXTZ010000206.1:0-4408 GCF_040614195.1 Amycolatopsis sp. NPDC006125 | reverse complement strand
GTGGTCTGGCGCTGGCCGCGCACCGCCGGGCGCCGGTGGCCGTGCTGGCGGCCGCCGGGCTCAGCGCGCTCGCCGCGCAGGCCATCGGGGTCGACGTCCCGGCGCTGGCCTACCTCTTCGCGGTGTTCGCCGCCGTCCGCGCCGGGCGGCGGCTCGTCACGGTGGCCGCCACCGTGGTCATGCTCGCCGCGCTGCCGTTCGCGCTGCTGATCTCGCAGGACCTGACCGTCGGCGGAGCGTTCGCCCATTCCCGGGACGTGCTCCAGCTGGCGTGGCTGGTCGCCGCGGGCGCGGCGGGCGAGGCGGTGCGGCAGGCCGAGCGCCGGGCGGACGAGGCCGAGCGCACCCGGGAGGAGACCGCGCGGCGCCGCGCCGACGAGGAGCGCCTGCACATCGCGCGCGAGCTGCACGATTCGCTCACCCACCAGATCTCCGTCATCAAGGTGCAGGCCGAGGTCGCCGTCCACCTCGCCCGCAAGCGCGGCGAGGAGGTGCCGGACTCGCTGCTGGCGATCCGGGACGCCGGACGGGAGGCGGCCCGCGAGCTGCGGGCGACCCTGGAGGCCCTGCGCGACGACGGCACCAGCCCCCCGCGCGGCCTGGACGACGTCCCGGAACTGGTGCGGCGCGCGCGATCCACCGGCCTGGAGACGACGCTGACGATCGACGGCGAAGCCGACGACGTGCCCGCCGCCGTGCAGCGCACCGCCTACCGGATCGTCCAGGAATCGCTGACCAACGTGGCCCGGCACGCCCGCGCCACCACCGCCTCGGTCCACATCGGATACCGGCCCGCCGCGCTCGAGATCCGCGTGGACGACAACGGAACGGCCACAGTGGACGCTCCGCCGTCGCCCGGGGTGGGGCTGCTCGGCATGCGGGAACGGGTCACCGCGCTCGGCGGCCGCCTCCACGCCGCGCCCCGGGCGGACGGCGGGTTCCGCGTCGTGGCCGAACTGCCGGTGGAGCGGGTGCCGTGATCCGCGTCCTGCTGGTGGACGACCAGCCGCTCATCCGCAGCGGGTTCCGCGCGCTGCTGGACAACGAGGACGACATCGAGGTGGTGGCCGAGGCCGCCGACGGCGCGGCCGGGGTCGCGCTCGCCCGCGAGCACGTGCCGGACATCGCGCTCGTCGACGTCCAGATGCCGGTCGTGGACGGCATCGAGGCCACCCGCCGCATCGCCGCGGACCCGGCGCTGGCGGCGGTGCACGTGGTCATCCTGACCAACTACGGCCTGGACGAGTACGTGTTCGACGCGCTGCGCGCCGGGGCCGCCGGGTTCCTGGTCAAGGACATCCAGCCGGAGGACTTCCTGCACGCCGTGCGGGTCGCCGCCCGCGGCGACGCCCTGCTGGCCCCGTCGATCACCCGCAAGCTGATCGACCGCTACGTCAGCCGCCCGCTGCACCCCGGCCCCGGCCTCGGCGAACTGACCAACCGGGAACGCGAGGCGGTGGCGCTGGTCGCGCAGGGCCTGTCCAACGACGAGATCGCCGAGCACATGGTGATCAGCCCGCTGACCGCGAAGACGCACGTCAACCGCGCGATGACGAAACTGCGCGCACGCGACCGCGCGCAGCTGGTGGTGCTCGCCTACGAGTCCGGGCTGGTCACGCCCGCGAACCGCGCAGGCTTTCACTCTGGTTCCAGCGGCGCATGAACACCCGCACCGTCACCCGCATCCGCCGCAAGGGCGGCCCGATGATGGGCATGGACGTCCTGATCCTGCACACCGCCGACTGGCTGCTCGTCGCCTCCGGCGGAGGCGACCGGAACCCGGACTGCGAACCTGACGGCGCACCCGGACCGCGCGGCGATCGAGCTGTCCGGCCAGGACCGGGTACCGGTGAAACCGCAGCGGCTCGACGGCGCCGACCGTGACCGGGCCGGCCGCGCATCGTCGCCGCGCAGCCGAGGTACGGCAAGTACCAGCGCAAGAGCGACCGCGAGTACCCGGTGGTCCGGCTGACCCGCCGGTGACCGCCCGGATGCGAAATTTCCGTTCGCGAAAGCCGAACCTGCCGCTTCGCCCGCGTCGACCATCAACCCGGTGCCGGCGTCCCGCCCACCGCGTCCCCGATCGTGGCGCGGAGCCAGCGGTGCGCGGGGTCCGCGTCCAGGCGCGCGTGCCACTGCAGGTGGACCTCCAGCTCCGGCAGCTCCGCCGCGACCGGGAACCACCGCAGGCCCAGCACCGAGCCGTACTGGGCGGCCAACCGCTGCGGCACGAGCCCGACGTAGCCGCTCGACGAGACCAGCAGCGCGGCCACCGCGAAGGTCGGCACCACCGCCGCGACGTGCCGCTGCAGCCCGGCGGCGTCGAGCGCCTCGTCGAGGGGGCCGCGCGCCCGGCCGCGGCGGGACGCCGACACGTGCGGATGCCGGCACAGCTGCGCCAGCGTCGGACGGCGGTGCCGCCCCAGCGGGCTGTCCGCCCGCACGATGCCGACCAGCCGTTCGCGATACAGCACGGCCGTGCGGATGTCCGGCGCCGTCGCCTCCCCGACCCCGATGTCCAGGTCCACCGAGCCGTCGCGCAGGGCCTCGGCGCTCTCGCTGCCCTCCGCGACGAACCGCAGCGTCACCCCGGGCGCGACCGCGGACGCGGCCTCCACCGCGGCCGCTGCCAGTGTCGCCGCCACCCCGTCGTTGATGCGGATCGTGAAGGTCCGCTCCAGCTCCGCCGGCCGCACCTCGCGGTCGGCGCTGATCAGCGCCGACGCCTCCTCCAGCAGCGACCGCACCCGCGGCGCGGTGCGCAACGCGAACGGCGTCGGCGCCATCCCGCGGCCCGCGCGCACCAGGATCGGGTCGTCCATCGCCCGCCGCAGCCTGCCCAGCGCGCGGCTGGTCGCCGGGATGGACAGGTGCAGCCGCTCGGCCGCCGCCGTCACGCTGCCCTCCCGCAGCAGCGCGTCGAACACGCGCAGCAGGTTCAGATCGAGGTGCTCGGCCACAGTTGCATCGTACGCAAAGTTCCCTTGTCAAAGTTGCGTGGCAGGCAGGTCGAAGGAATCCCTAGCGTCCGTGTCATGTCACAAGTTCTCACCCGGGTCTCGCACCGGAGTCTGCTCACCGTCATGTGCGCGTGCGTCGTGCTCGTCGTCGGCATGGTCGCCGCGATCAACCTGGCCGTGCCCATGCTGGCCGCGAGCGCCCTGCGGCCGTCCGCGTCGGCGCTGGTCTGGATCGTCGACACCTACGTCGTCTTCTTCGCCTGCCTGGTGATCCCCGGCGGCGCGGCGGGCGACCGCTTCGGCCGCAAGGGCGTGCTGCTCTCCGGCCTGGCCCTGTTCGCGGCGGGCGCGCTGATCTCCGCCGTCGCGCCGGGCATCCCGCTCCTGCTCGCCGGGCGCGCGGTCACCGGGATCGGCGCGGCCGCCGTGCTGCCCAACACCCTCGCGGTGCTGCTGCACGCCGTCCCTGCCGACCGCAAGGGCCCGGTCATCGCCACGTGGGCGTCCATGACCGGCATCGGCGGGGTGATCGGCAACGCGGGCGGCGGCGCGATCCTGACCGGCGGGTCGTGGCGCTGGCTGTTCGCCGCCGCGGCGCCGATCGCGCTGGTCCTGGCCGCGCTCGTGGCTCGCATCGCGCCGGTGTCGGCGCGCCACGACCGCCGTCTCGACGTGCCGGGCGCGGTCCTGCTGGTCGCCGCGTCGGTGGCGCTGCTGCTGGGCATCGTGCAGGGCCCGGAGGCCGGCTGGGGCAGCCCTCTGGTCATCGGCGGGTTCGCCTGCTCGGCCGTGTTGTTCGCGGTGTGGACCGTCGTCGAGCTCAAGGTCCGGCACCCGCTGCTGGACCCCCGGCTGTTCCGGATCGCCGGCCTGCGCAGCGCGTGCCTCGGCATGACGGCGATCTTCTTCGGCATGTTCGCGTTGTTCTACGTCAACGCGTCGTTCCTCCAGTACGCCAAGGGCTTCGGCGTGCTGTGGACCGGCCTCGGGGTCATCCCGCTGACGGTCCCGATCATCCTCGGCGCGCGGCACGTCAGCCGCCTGACGGCGCGGATCGGCCTCACCGCCGTGACCGCGCTCGCGTTCGGCTTCGTCGGCGCCGGCCTCCTCGGACTGTCCACGAGCGACACCGCCACCCCGTACGCCGTCTACGCGGCCTGGCTCGTCGTGACCGGGATCGGCGTGACGCTGGCGCTGCCCACGCTGTCCGGAGTGATCGCCGGCTCGCTGCCCGCCGCGCAGGCCGGGGTCGCGACCGGGCTGCAGGCCACCACCCGGGAGTTCGGCAGCGCGCTCGGCGTCGCCGTCATCGGCACCGTGCTCACGGCGCGGTTCACCGCCGCGCTCCCCGAGGACGCCCGCGGCGCCCACACCGTCGCCGAGGCGCTCACCCCCCCCACCGCCCCCGACGTGATCCCCGCGTTCGTGTCGGGCGCGGACCAGGGAGA
>NZ_JBEXTZ010000205.1:0-4725 GCF_040614195.1 Amycolatopsis sp. NPDC006125 | reverse complement strand
TATTTCTACGCCCACCACCGATATCTACACAGGACGTTTAACACTCTTTCCCACCCCGCCCCTCTTCCGATCTGCTGGCGCGGGGGCGGGGTGCCGCGGCCGGCCGCGGTCGGCCTGGATCCCGGGCTGCTCGACCTGCCGTCCCCGAACGGCGCGACCCTGTGCGCCGAGGCCGCGGAGACCGGCGCGACGGTGCTCGTCGGCTGCCTGCGCAACGCCTCGGCGGTCGCGGCCGCGGCGGACCGGCTGGCCGGTGGGCGCCCGGTCGGCGTCGTCCCGGCGGGCGAGCGCTGGGGCATCAACATCACGACGACCGCTCCCCGCGGACCGCTCCGGCCGTGTGTGGAGGACCTGCTCGGCGCGGGCGCGATCGCCGCCGCGCTGTCCGGCCGCGTCGCCTCCCCCGAGGCGCTGCTGGCCGCCACCGCCTACCGCGGCACGGACATCGCCGAGGCGTTGCGCGGATGTGTCTCCGGCCGGGAACTCACCGCCAACGGCCACGAACGGGACGTCGAGCTGGCCGCGCAGGTGGACGTCAGCACGGCCGTCCCCGTCCTGGTCGACGATCTCCTGGAGGCCGCGTGACCTGGCTCGAACTGGCCGACGGCGTGCACGCCCGCCGCTACGAGCACCTGGACCAGACGCTCGGTCTGGTCGTGGGCGCCGAGCGGTGCCTGGTGATCGACACCGGCGGCGACGAGGTCCACGGCGCGGCCTTCGCGGCGGAGGTCCGCGAGATCACCGCGCTGCCGTGGACCGTGGTCATCACCCACGCCCACTTCGACCACCACTTCGGCACCGCCGCGTTCCTGCCCTGCCCGGTGTGGGCGCAGGAACGCTGCCGGGACGCGCTCGTCCGCGAAGGCGAGTCCGACCGGGCGGAGTGGGTGCGTCGGCTGGCGGGCAAGCCGGAAGCCGAGCGGCTCGCGGCGGCCCGGCTGGTGCTGCCGGACCACCTGCTCACCGAAAGCGTCCAGCTGGACCTCGGCGGGCGGACCGTGGAGCTGGTCCACCCCGGCGTGGCGCACACCGACCACGACGTGGCCGTGCACGTGCCGGACGCCGGGGTGCTGTTCGCCGGTGACCTCGTCGAGCAGGGCGCCCCGCCGTCGATCGGACCGGACGCGCACCCGGCGCACTGGCCGTCGGCGCTGGACCGGTTGCTCGACCTGCGCCCCGCCACCGTCGTGCCGGGGCACGGCGATCCGGTCGGCCCGGACTTCGTGGCCGCCCAGCGCGACGAGCTCAGTCGAAGTTGAGCTCGCCGGTGCGGGTGCGCTTGAGCTCGTAGAAGTCGGGGTAGCTCGCCAGCAGCCGGGCGCCGTCGAACACCTTCACGGCGTCCTCGCCCCTCGGGATCGAGCTGAGCACCGGGCCGAAGAACGCGACGCCGTCGATGTGGATGGTGGGGGTGCCGACGTCCATGCCGACCGGGTCCATGCCCTCGTGGTGGCTCTTCTTCAGCGCGTCGTCGTACTCGGCGGAGTCGGCGGCGGACGCGAGGTCGGCGGGCGCGCCGATGGCCTCCAGGGCCTGGCGGGTGACCTCGGGGATGTCCTTGTTGCCCTGGTTGTGGTAGCGGGTGCCGAACTCGGTGTAGAAGTCCCGCAGGATCGCCTCGCCCTTCTCCTGGGCGAGCGCCGTGGCCACGCGCACCGGGCCCCACGCCTTCTCCAGCAGCTCCTTGTACTCCGCGGGCAGGTCGCGCCCGCTGTTGAGGACCGCGAGGCTCATGACGCGGAAGTTCAGGTCGAGGTCGCGCTGCTTCTCCACCTCCAGGATCCAGCGCGAGCTGATCCAGGCGAACGGGCAGACGGGGTCGAAGTAGAAGTCCACGCGTGTGCGCTCTGCGGTCATCAGTGTTCTCCCTGTGGGTGCTGGGCCGTCAAACGGGCCAACAGCACGCGGAGGGCACTTGTTCCCCGCCGGAACATGATTGGATAGCGGGATCACCGAGAATGACAACCGCGAGCGTTTCCGAGGTGCCTGTGCCCGCCCCTAACCTGACCCGTGACCAAGCCAAACAGCGTGCCGAGCTGCTCGAGGTCGAGTCCTACGACATCGCCCTCGACCTCACGGACGGTAACGGCGGCCCGGGCGAGAGAAGCTTCGACTCGAAGACAACGATCCGGTTCGCCGCCACGAAGCCGGGCGCGAGCACGTTCGTCGACATCGTCGCCGGCTCCGTCCGCTCCGCGACGCTCAACGGCACGGCGCTGGACGTCTCCGGCTACACCGAGGAGAACGGCGTCGAGCTGCCGAACCTCGCCGCGACCAACGAGCTGGTCGTCGAGGCCGACTGCCGCTACATGAACACCGGCGAGGGCCTGCACCGGTTCGTCGACCCGGTCGACGACGCCGTGTATCTGTACACGCAGTTCGAGACGGCCGACGCGAAGCGCATGTTCGCCTGCTTCGACCAGCCCGACCTCAAGGCCACCTACCGGCTGACGGTCACCGCGCCGAGCGACTGGAAGGTCGTGTCCAACGCGCCGGTGGAGAGCACCGAGAAGACCGCCGAGGGCACCACCCGCACGGTCTTCGCCACCTCCGAGCGCATCTCGACGTACCTGGTCGCGTTGATCGCCGGCCCGTACGCCGAGTGGCACGACCAGTACACCGACGAGCACGGCACGATCCCACTGGGCATCTACTGCCGCGCGTCGCTGGCCGAGCACATGGACGCCGAGCGGCTGTTCACCGAGACCAAGCAGGGTTTCGGCTTCTACCACAAGGCGTTCGCCACGCCGTACCCGTTCCGCAAGTACGACCAGCTGTTCGTGCCGGAGTTCAACGCGGGCGCGATGGAGAACGCGGGCGCGGTGACGTTCCTGGAGGACTACGTCTTCCGCAGCCGGGTCACCCGCTACGCCTACGAGCGGCGCGCCGAGACGCTGCTGCACGAGATGGCGCACATGTGGTTCGGCGACCTGGTCACCATGCGCTGGTGGGACGACCTGTGGCTGAACGAGTCGTTCGCGACGTTCGCGAGCGTGCTGGCGCAGGCCGAGGCCACCGAGTACGAGCACGCCTGGACGAGCTTCGCCAACATCGAGAAGTCGTGGGCCTACCGGCAGGACCAGCTGCCCTCGACGCACCCGATCGCAGCCGACATCGTGGACCTGCAGGCCGTCGAGGTGAACTTCGACGGCATCACCTACGCCAAGGGCGCCAGCGTGCTGAAGCAGCTGGTGGCCTACGTCGGGCTGGACCACTTCCTGGCCGGGCTGCGGGTGTACTTCGGCAAGCACGCGTGGGGCAACGCGACGCTGGCCGACCTGCTCAGCGCCCTGGAGGAGGCGTCGGGCCGCGACCTGTCCGGGTGGAGCGCGCAGTGGCTGGAGACGACCGGCCTGAACTCGCTGCGGCCGAAGTTCGAGACCGACGCCGAAGGCCGGTTCACGTCGTTCGCGGTGCTGCAGACCGGCGCGAAGCCGGGCGCCGGTGAGCTGCGCACGCACCGCATCGCGGTCGGCATCTACGACGAGGAGAACGGCAAGCTGGTCCGCAAGCAGCGGGTGGAGCTGGACGTCGAGGGCGAGCGCACCGAGGTGCCGGACCTGGTCGGGCAGCCCGCGGGCAAGCTGGTGCTGGTCAACGACGACGACCTGACCTACTGCACGATGCGCCTGGACGCCGGTTCGCTGACCACGCTGGTCGACCGGATCGCCGACATCACCGAGCCGCTGCCGCGGACGCTGTGCTGGTCGGCGGCGTGGGAGATGACCCGCGAGGCCGAGCTGAAGGCCAGGGACTTCCTGCAGATCGTGCTGCACGGGATCCACGCGGAGACCGAGGTCGGTGTCGTGCAGCGACTGCTGCTGCAGGCGCAGACCGCGCTGAACTCGTACGCGCAGCCGTCCTGGGCGGCGGCCGAGGGATGGCCGCAGTTCACCCGGAAGCTGCTGGAGCTGGCCCGCGCCGCCGAGCCGGGCTCGGACCACCAGCTGGCGTTCGTCAACTCGCTGACCGGTTCGGTCCTGGACGACGCGACGGTCGACGTGCTGGCAGGCTGGCTCGACGGGTCGAACCCGCTGGAGGGCCTCGTGGTCGACGCGGACCTGCGCTGGCGCCTGCTGAACGCGCTGGTGGCGCACGGCCGGGCGGCGGACGAGGAGATCGACGCGGAACTGGCCCGGGACGACACCGCGACGGGCCGACGCCACGCCGAGCACGCCCGCGCCCTGCGCCCCACCCCGGAGGCCAAGGCGGAGGCGTGGCAGCGCGCGGTCTACGACGACGACCTCCCGAACGCGATGAGCAACGCCATCATCGGCGGCTTCTCCCACCCCGGGCAGAAGGACCTGCTGACGGGCTACGTGAGCACCTACTTCGCCGCCATCGACGAGGTCTGGTCCCGCCGGTCGAGCGAACGCGCCCAGCCCACGGTCGTCGGCCTGTTCCCCGCCTGGGCGGTCGAACACGCCACGGTGCAGGCCGCGGACGAGTGGCTGGCGGGCGACCACCCCGCTGCCCTACGGCGGCTGGTTTCGGAAGGCCGAGCCGGCATCGTGCGCGCACTGGCAGCACGGGAATTCGACGAGGCCTGATCAACAGAAGCAAAGGGGCGCCGGGCGACAACAGCTCGGCGCCCCCTTCTTTTGAGCAACCGCAAGCCGGCAACGCAAGCAAGCCGACTACCCCAACCAGACCTCCCCCGCCCCCGATCCACAGCCGATCTTTAGTCGCCGACCAGGCTTGTCAAGGCACGCTTTCCCGCCTTGA
>NZ_JBEXTZ010000204.1:0-4739 GCF_040614195.1 Amycolatopsis sp. NPDC006125 | reverse complement strand
CTTCCCGGCGGCGAAGTTCCTGCCCGACGCGGCAGGGGCGCAACTGTTCGTGCGGAACAGCCCCCTGACGGCGCCGCTGTCACCCACCGCAGGCGCGACCGCGCTCCACGCCAGCACCGGTCCGAAGTCGACGATCGCGCCGGCCAGCGCCCGCGTCAGGGCCTGCCGGAAGCGGACCGGGCCGCCGTCGTCGCGCACCACGCGCAGCCCCATCGCCATCTTGCCGAGCGTGATCCCCCGGCCGAGCGTCTCGAACAGCACCGAGTACCCGACCCGCACCAGCACGAAGAAACTGAGCGCCAGCGCGGCCAGCAACGCCTCGTCGGTCACCCCGGACACGGTGAGCGCCAGCATGAACAGCAGGAGCGCCCCGGCCTGGACCGCAACGTCGATCGCGAACGCCGCGGCCCGGCTGGCGACCTGCGCTATCGGCAGCTCCAGCACGACGGCCTCGCCGGTCACCAGATCGGGTTCGCCTGTCACCGCCCCACTGTAATCTGCCCCCATGGACGTGGACCTGTTCGTCGCGGCCCACCGCGCCGAATGGGCCCGGCTGGACCAGCTGCTGGCCACCCGCAGGCTGACCGGTCCGGAGGCCGACGAGCTGGTCACCCTGTACCAGCGGGCCGCGACGCACCTGTCCGTGGTGCGGTCGTCGGCGCCGGACCCGGCGCTGCTGTCCTGGCTGTCGTCGCTGGTCACGCGTGCCCGCTCGGCCGTCACCGGGTCGCACAACCCGGCCTGGCGCGAGGTCGGGCTGTTCTTCGCGCAACGCTTCCCGGCCGCGGTCTACACGACGGTCCGGTGGTGGCTGCCCGCCGCGCTGGTGTCGGTACTCGTGGGCGGGCTGATCGGGGCGTGGATCGCGGGCGACCCGCAGGTGCAGGCGAGCATCGCCGCGCCGGAGGACATCCGGGCGCTCACCGAACCGGGCGGGCAGTTCGAGACCTACTACTCCAGCAACCCGGCCGCCTCGTTCGCCGCGCAGGTGTGGACGAACAACGCCTGGGTCGCGGCGACCTGCCTGTTCTTCGGGGTGCTGCTGGGGATTCCGGTGCTGGTCGCGTTGTGGCAGAACGTGCTCAACGTCGGCCTGTCGGCCGGGTTCATGGCGGCGGCCGGGCGGCTGGACGTCTTCTTCGGCCTGATCACCCCGCACGGGCTGCTGGAGCTGACCGCGGTGTTCGTCGCGGCGGGCACCGGGCTCCGTCTCGGGTGGACGGTCATCAACCCCGGCCGGCGGTCCCGCGCGGCAGCGCTCGCGCAGGAAGGCCGGGCGGCGGCGGGGATGGCGCTGGGGCTGGCGTGCGTGCTGCTGGTGTCGGGCGTGATCGAGGCGTTCGTGACGCCGTCCGGGCTGCCGACGTGGGCGCGGATCGCGATCGGAGTGGCCGCCGAGGTGCTGTTCCTGGTGTACGTGTTCGTGCTGGGGCGGCGCGCCGTCCGGGCCGGGGTCACCGGGGACGTGGACTCCCGGCATCGCGGTGACCTGCTGCCCGAGGCCGGTTGACACGCCGCTGCCCGGGATTGTCGGTGGCCGGCTCTATCGTGATGGGCATGCGGCTGGAGCTTTCCGATGACACGTACGCGCAGGTGACGGCCCTCGCCGAGGCGGCGGGGCAGTCCGTGGGCGAGTGGGTTCGGGCTGCCGTGGAGCGCGAGGCGTACCGGCAGCTGTGCGAGCAGCAGGCGCGGTGGAACGCCGAGCACCCCGAGCAGGTGCGCGCCGCCGCGGACGACTGGCGTGCCCGTGGCTCTTCGGCCGCGTAGAGGACAGATCTGGGCGGTGTCCGGCGGCTCGCGGCGGGTGCTGGTCTTCTCGGGCAACATGCTGAACGACATCGACGACGAGCACGTGGTGACGATGGAGGTCATCGAGCACGCCGTGCCGCTCAGCGTGGCCACCGGAGCGGGCGGCTGGGTGCGGTACACGTGGCTGGACCACGTGCCGAAGGAGTCGCTGACGCGGCAGCTCGGCGAGGTGCCGGAGGAGCTGATGCAGCGGCTGAGCACGCGCCTGTTCATGGTGATCGCGACCGACTGACGTCGCCGGCCGGCTCGCGCGCCTGGCGGTGGAACTTGCGCGGCTGAGCGAGCGTGGGACTCACGGCGAGCGCGATGCGGCGGGCGCGAGGCCGTGGGCGCCGGCGCCGGCGCGAAGCCGGCGCCGTGCGAGGTCTGCGATCCCGGGGGCGCTTTCTGCGCTCGCGGACGCGAGTCCCGCGTTTACCGGCGCGAGGCCGGCGAGTGCGGGTGCGAGGCCGGCGGCCGCGAGGCGGGATCGGCGGGGGTGCGGCCCTACAACCGGCCCGCGGCCTTCAGCGCCAGGTACCGGTCCGCGAGCGCGGGAGCCAGCTCGTCCGGTACCGCGTCCACCACCTCGACCCCGCGCTGCGCCAGCAAACCAGTCACGTGGCGACGCTCCGCCAGCGTCCGTTCAGCGGCCGCCGCTTCGTAGACCGCTTCCGCGTCGCCGCGGGCGCGGGCCATCGCCGCGACCCGGGGGTCCGCCACGCCCGCCACCAGCAACTGGTGCCGCCCCACCACGGACGGCAGCACCGGCAACAGGCCCTCCTCCAGCGGCGCCGCGTCCAGGCCGGTCAGCAGTACCACCAGCGACCGCCGCCGGACGCGGCGCAGCACCTCGGCCACCATGCCGCGCGCGTCGGTCTCCACCAGGCTCGCTTCGAGTGGCGCCATCGCGTTCACCAGTCCCGGCAGCAACTCCCCCGCAGCCAGCCCGCGCACGTCCGCCCGCACCTGCCGGTCGTAGGCGAGGAAATCCACCCGGTCCCCCGCCCGCGAAGCCAGCACCGCCAGCAACAGCGCGGCGTCCATCGCGGCGTCGAGGCGTGGCGCGTCCCCGACCCGGCCCGCCGACGTCCGCCCGGTGTCCAGCACCAGCAGCACCCGCCGGTCCCGCTCGGGACGCCACGTCCGCACCATCACGTCCGCCGCCCGCGCCGACGCGCGCCAGTCGATCGACCGCACGTCGTCGCCGATCACGTACTCCCGCAGCGAGTCGAACTCCGTGCCCTCGCCGCGCACCAGCGCCGCCTGCCGCCCGTCGAGCTGCTGCAGCCGCGCCAGCCGCGACGGCAGGTGCCTGCGGCTGCGGAACGGCGGCAGCACCCGGACACTGCCCGGCACCCGGTGCGAACCCTGCCGCCCGGCCAGCCCGAGCGGTCCCAGCGCGCGCACGGTCACCCGCACCGAGGACCGGTCGCCGCGCCGAACGGGCGTCATCCGCACCACGACCGACCGCCGCTCCCCCGGCGGCACCGCGATCCGGAACCGGTCCTGCTCCACACCCGCGCTCGGCGGCCACGCGTCCCGCAGCAACCCACGCAACGCACGGGAACCGGGGTTGGTCACCGACAGCGTCACCTCGACCGGCTCGCCGAGCCGCACCGACGTCGCCCCGGACCGCGCGAACACCAGCCGCCGCACGGACGCCGCGAGCAGCAGGTCCACGGCCACCAGCAACGCGATCACGCCGAGCACCGCGAGCACACCGGTCCACGACGGCACCCCGAGCGCCACCACGACGATGCCCACGAGCGCCAGCAGGCCGGCCCGGCCGGTGATCGCCATGTCAGCGCGGGACGGGGACGGTGGCCAGCACGCGCTCGATCACGCCGTCCGCGGTCGCGCCCTCCAGCTCGGCCTCCGGCCGCAGGTCCAGCCGGTGCCGCAGCGCGGGCCGCGCAAGCGCTTTCACGTCGTCCGGCGTCGCGAACCCGCGGCCGGACAGCCAGGCCCACGCCCGCGTCGCGGCGAGCAGCGCCGTGGCGCCACGCGGGGACACGCCGATCCGCACCGACGGCATCGCGCGCGTCGCCCGGCACAGGTCGACGATGTAGCCGAGCACCTCAGGCCCGACCGTCACCCCGGCGACGGCGGCGCGCGCGACGGCGAGCTGCTCCGCACCCGCGACCGGCCGCACCCCGGCGGCGGACAGGTCACGCGGGTCGAACCCCTGCGCGTGCCTGGCCAGCACGCCGATCTCGTCCTCGCGCGTCGGCAGCGGCACGGTGAGCTTGAGCAGGAACCGGTCCAGCTGCGCCTCCGGCAGCGGGTAGGTGCCCTCGTACTCCACCGGGTTCTGGGTGGCGATGACGGTGAACGGGTCCGGCAGCGGACGCGGCCGCCCGTCGACCGACACCTGCCGCTCCTCCATCGCCTCCAGCAGCGCGGACTGGGTCTTCGGCGGGGTGCGGTTGATCTCGTCGGCGAGCAGCAGGTTCGTGAACACCGGCCCCTCGCGGAAGGAGAACTCGGCCGAGCGCGAGTCGTAGACGATCGAGCCGGTGACGTCGCCGGGCATCAGGTCGGGCGTGAACTGGATGCGCGTGGTGTCCAGGTCCAGCGCGGTCGCCAGGGCCCGCACCAGCAGCGTCTTCGCCACCCCCGGCACGCCCTCGACGAGCACGTGCCCGCGGCACAGCAGCGCGATGATGAGCCCGGTGACCGCGGCGTCGTTGCCGACCACCGCCTTCCCGACCTCGGCGCGCAACGCGACCAACGCGTTCCGGGCGTCCGAAGTGGTGTCCGTGCTGGTCAACTGATCTCCCTCTCGATGCGGTCCAGCTCGTCGGCGAGGCGGACCAGACCGGCGTCGTCCCCCGGCGCCGGACCGTACAGAAGCTCTCCGACGGCCGCGGCGGGCCGTCCGGTGCGGGCCGCGACCGCGGCGACGACGGCCGCCGGTTCCGCGCCCGCGCCGAGGCCGAGCAGCG
>NZ_JBEXTZ010000203.1:0-4800 GCF_040614195.1 Amycolatopsis sp. NPDC006125 | reverse complement strand
TGTCAAGGCGGGAAAGCGTGCCTTGACACGGCTGGTCGGCGACTAAAGATCGGCTGTGGATCGGGGGCGGGGGAGGTCTGGTTGGGGTAGTCGCCTGCTTTTCGTTGCCGGGCGACGGTTGCTGGAAAAAGAAGACAGGGCCGGGCCTCGCTTTCGTGTCGGCCCGGCCCTGCTTTTTGGTCAGGAGGGGGCTAGTGCCTCTTCCTCTGTGTTGGCGACCGGCGTCCTGCCGGGGATGCGCGTCGGGTGGTTGATGGGTACTCCGGCGGTCTCCGGCATCAGCATGATGGGCACGATGGCGATCGCGGCGGCGGCCATCAGGTAGAACGCCGGGATCGCCGTGTTGCCGGTGCCGTCGATCAGCGCGGTGATCACCAGCGGCGCCGTGCTGCCGAACGCCGCGGTGGACGTCGAATAGCCGATGGCGAAGCCGCTGTACCGGTTGCGGGTGGGGAACATCGCGGGCAGCGCCGAGCCGATCGTGCCGAGCATCAGCACCAGCAGCACCGACAGGATCGCCATGCCCGCCACCGCACCGAGCACCGAACGGGTCTCCAGCAGGGCGATCGCCGGCCAGCTCACCACCAGGAAACCGATCGCGGCCGTCAGCAACAGCGGCTTGCGGCCCACCCGGTCCGACAACGCTCCCACCGCGTTGATGACGAACAGCATCCCGACCATGAGCCCGAGCGGGATCAGCAGCGACGCCGTGTCGCCGAGTTCGAGCACCTCCGTCAAATACGTTGGCATGTAGGCGATCAACGTGTACATCGCCACGTTGAGCAGGATCACGAACCCGATCAGGTTGAGCAGCTGCGGCCACATCTTGGTGAACGTCTCCTTAAACGGCACCCGCGACGTGGCGCCGGCCCGTTCCGCCTTCTCGAACGCGGGCGTGTCGGCCAGCTTCGTGCGCAGGTACCAGCCGACCAGCCCGAGCGGACCCGCCACGAGGAACGGGATGCGCCAGCCCCAGCTGTTCAGCGCCGCTTCGGACAGTCCCAACTGGACGGCCGTGGCGAGCAGCGCGCCCGCGACGTTGCCGATCAGCGTGCCGAACTCCAGGAACGAACCGTAGAACCCGCGCCGCTTGTCCGGCGCGTACTCGGCGATGAACGTCGCCGCCCCACCGTATTCGCCGCCGGTGGAGAACCCCTGCGCCAGCCTGGCCAGCAGCAGCAGGATCGGCGCCGCTACCCCGATCGTCTGGTAGTTCGGGATGAGCCCGATGACGAACGTCGCGGCCGACATCATGATGATCGTGAACGACAGCACGCGGCGGCGGCCGAACCGGTCGCCCAGCGGGCCCAGGATGATGCCGCCGAACGGCCGCAGCACGAACGGGATCGCGATCCCGGCGAAGACCAGCAGCAACCGGGCGGTCTCGTCGGCGTCCGGGAAGAAGTTCAGGCCGATGCTCGTCGCGAGGTAGGCGTAGATGCCGTAGTCGAACCATTCCACGGCGTTGCCCATGGCCGCGCCGGCCACGGCACGGCGGACGGTGCGCTCGTCGGGTGGGGCTGCGGGAGTTTCCGTCATGATCGCTGTCCGTTTCATTGTGCGGAAGCAGGGATTCAAGAGGTGAAGGATAGGCGCTCAAACCTCCGGATGGGACCTCTTCCGGATGAACTCTGGAAAACAGTTCGGTTTCGCCCTACACTTCGGAAAGATGTTCCGACCACGGGAAGGGTCAGGTGCCCATGTCCGCGATCCGCCGTGCCGTGGTCTTCGACTGCGACGGCCTGCTGCTGGACACGGCGGCGGCCTGGTACACCGCGTTCCGGACCGGGGCGCAGGCCCTGGAGCTGGAGCTGAGCGACCGGCAGTTCGCCACGCTGGCCGGGGCGTCGGTGGGGGCGGCGGCCGCGCGGATCGCCCTGTGGGCCGGCCAGTCCGGGGAGACCGGCCGGGTCGCGAAGATGCTGGACGAGGCGCTGCGGACAGCGGTGGAACTCCGGCCGCCCGCCGCGCTGCCCGGGGCGCTGGAACTCGTTTCCACGCTGGCCGGGCGGGTTCCGCTGGCGGTGGCGTCGAACGCGCCGGCCGGGGTGCTGTCGGAGGTGCTGAGCGGGGCCGGTCTGCGGCCGGCGTTCCGGGCGGTCGTCAGCGCCGACGAGGTGGCGGCGCCCAAACCGGCGCCGGACGTCTACCGGGCCGCCTGCCGAAGACTCGGGGCCGACCCGCGGGGCTCGGTGGCGGTGGAGGACTCAGCAGCAGGCGCGACGGCAGCGCAGGCGGCCGGGCTGTCGGTGGTCGTGGTGACGAACAGCGCCTGGCCCGGCCGAACACCGTTGCGCTGGCCGGTTTCCGGCCGGTCGGCGCTCTACGTGACGGCGCTGGACGACCCCGCCGTCCTGCCGCACCTCCTGCACGCGTGATCAGGCGTTGGCGGGCGCGAACGAGTCCGTGGACAGCGCCTGCGCGATCCGCGCGATGAGGGACTCGAGCAGGGTGGCGCCGATCTTGGCGATCACGGCGGCGATGAACTCGGCTATCGGGAACTCCTAGCTTTCCGGGGACACCCAGGCACCGTCGCTTCCGCGGATGAGTCGCGGGCAGCACTCGGGTTGCCCGCGGGTGAACTCCCCGTGACCGCTGCGCGCTACGACGAGACCGGCCGCATCCGGTCCAGCTCGGCGACCACGGGCCGGTGGTCGGACGCCGTCGTCGCCACCGCCCGCGCGGAACGGATCCCGAAGTGCAGGGACGCGGTCACGAAGTCGATGCGCTTCACCGGTTCCGCCGCCGGATAGGTCCCCGCGCGCGGGTCGGCGTCGGCCAGGCCGGTCCACAGTGGAGCGAGTTCGCGTGCGGCGGGTTCGGCGTTGAAGTCGCCGGTGAGGATTTCCGGGCCGGGCAGCCGGTCGAGGACGGCGAGCATGTCGGCGACCTGCGCCTGCCGCACCGACGGATCGGCGCGGTAGTCCAGGTGGGTGGCGTAGACGCGGACCGGCCCGCCGTGCGCGGCGACGGTGACCTCCGCGAAACCCGGCGCGAGGGCGGGGGTGGCGTCCGGGGTGAGCGTCGACAACCGGGTGATCTCGAGGTTCCGCGCGGCGACGATCGGGAAGCGGCTCAGCACGGCGACGCCGTACTGGCGGCGCGGCGCACCGGGGGCGGGCGGGTCGAGGTCGTAGATCGGCGCGAAGAACACGTGCATCTTCAGAGCGCGTGCGAGTTCGGTGGCCTCGTCGCGGTACTCGCTGCGCGCGTCCCAGTGGACGTCGACCTCCTGCAGCCCCACGACGTCCGCGTGCAGGTCGCGGATCGCGGCGGCGGTGCGGGCGAGGTCGAAGACGCCGTCCTGCCCGGCGCCCGCGTGGATGTTGTAGCTGGCGACGGTGAGCGGCCGGGGCGCCGCGGCCGCCGGAGCCGCGCCGAGGGCCAGAACCGCCGCGATGACCGCCACTGCGAGCCGCATGATGATCACCTTAGCGGCGGAGGCAACCAGGCGGGCGGTTCGCGCGTGGGAGTTGTCGAGGAGGGGGAGCGCGATGGCGGCGCAGGACGTGATGAGCGCGCGGCTTCCCGGCGCGGACCTGGTGGCGGCCGCCGCCGGTGGCGAGACGGGGGCGATCGGGGAACTGGTCGCCGCGGTGACGCCCGTCGTGGTGCGGTACTGCCGGGCGCGACTGAGCCGGGGCGCGGACGAGGTGGCGCAGGAAGCGTGCCTCGCGATCCTGCACGCGCTGCCCGGCTGGACGGGCTCCTTCCCCGCGCTTGTGTATGAACTGACGGCGCAGACAGTGGCCGGGGCACGCTCCCCCGAGGCCGATTCACCGGTGCTGGCGCTGCCCGGCGTGGAGCGGGAGATCGTGCTGCTGCGCGTGGCGGCGGGTCTGACGGCGGAGGAGACCGCGGCGGCGCTGGGCTTGTCGGTGAACCAGGTGCGCGTGGTGCAGCACCGAGCGCTCAACCGCCTCCGGGCGACGCTCGGGTGATGCCGCCTCAGTTCGAGGGCGTGCTCGACCGCATGCCGGCCAGCAGGCCGAGGCCCGCCATCACACCGGCGAGGAAGTACCACGCGTCACCGAGGGCGGCGGACGCGATGATCGCCAGGATGAGGACGCCGCCGGCCGCGGCCCATCCCGTCACGTTCGGCTCCGCCATGGGTTCCACCATCCTCCTCGGTGGCGCGCGCCGCACCACGGAGAGGAGGAATCACCCTCGAAGTGCAACCGGCGGGTGACGTGCCCGGCCCCTGCGTGGGTGGGGGTGAGGGAATGCTCCCCGGGGTGGTGCGCACGGCGGCGGGGTGATGCGGACGGGGTAGCGGGTGCGGCGGCGGGGCGGCGCGCACGGCGGCGGGGCGATGGGGACGGGGTAGCGGGTGCGGCGGCAGGGCGGCGCGCACGGCGGCCGACCGCGCCGCCGGAAGCGGCGGTGAGCGCGGCGAGCTGGCTGCTGCCGAGAGCGGCGCCCCGCGGCGGCAGGCGCGGCAAGCTAACCGGTGGCGAGCGGCGAGTGGCACCGCAAGGAGCGGCGGGCGCGGCAAGCGCTGCAGACCCAGCAAGGCAGGCCGCAGACGCGGCATGCTCGGCGGCGCTCTGTGGCAGAGGGGCCGCCTGAAGCGGCGGACGGCGAGCGCGTAGTAGGGCCGCCGGAAGCGGCAGGCGCGGCAAGCTGGCCGGTGGCGAGAGCGGCGGGTGGCACCGCAGGGAGCGGCGGGTGGCACCGCAGGGAGCGGCGGGTAGCAGCGCAGGGAGCGGCGAGCGCACCGCAGGGAGCGGCGAGCGCACCGCAGGGAGCGGCGAGCGCACCGCAGGGAGCGGCGAGCGCACCGCAGGGAGCGGCGGGCAC
>NZ_JBEXTZ010000202.1:0-4919 GCF_040614195.1 Amycolatopsis sp. NPDC006125 | reverse complement strand
CGGCGTTGATCTCGCAATCCACACCGAACCCGGAGGTCCTCACCCATATCAAGATCATCCTCAGCGTGTCAGCCCATCACCAACGTCCCCGAACAGCACATCTAGGGGCAGGGCACGTACGTCAGCCGCTCATCGCCGGAGAGCTGGGACAGCAGGCGGGACTCGCTGTCCGCGCGCAGGTACAGCGTCAGCCAGCCCAGCCCGGTGCGCTGGAAGGTGGCGACCTCGTAGCGCTGCGCGTACTTCTCCGCGATCCCGCAGTCCTGCGCCGGCGAGTACCAGGCCAGCGGCGCGGCGAGCACCGGCAGGCCGAACAGCGCGACCGGCGCGTACTCGTCGTCGCGGGCGGAGCCGGTGACGCCGGTGATCATCATGCGGGAGCCGGCGCGGTAGGCCAGCGCGGCGTTGCCGAACGTGTCGATGTTCGACCCGGACGGCAGGCGGTCGCGCAGCCAGTGACCGATCTCGGTGGTCTGCGCCATCCGCTGGCGGTCGACGTGCACGACCTGCTGGGCGGCGAACGCGGCCGGCACGCTGACCGCGCACAGCACGAGCGCGACCGCCGGCATGACACGCCGCTCGGCCAGCCGCCGCCGGGGCCGTGGCGACGGGCGGTTGCTCGTCCTGCCGGACGCCACTGCCGCGCCCACCGCGGCCAGTGCGCACAGCAGGAAGCCGTACGGCAGGTGGGACGACGCGGGCCAGCCGCTCCGGGCGTGCCCGTAGTAGGTCGCCTCCCAGGCCCACCACGGCACGAGGAACACCAGCGCGCCCAGCAGGTAGCCGGCGGGGCCCCACCAACTCGACCGGCGCCGCACCGCGGCCGTCAGCAGCCAGACCTCGCCGAGCAGCGCGAACACGACGCCGTCGGAGCGGGTCATCACGGCCAGCGCGGCGAGCACTCCGGCGACCAGCGGGTGGCCGGTGACCAGGGCCAGGCACCCGGCCAGCACGAGCAGCACGAACAGCGGCGTCTCGGTGCCGGCCAGCCCGTGCGAGGCGAACAGGCTCGCCCCCGCGGTGAGCAGCGCGGCGAGGACCCCGGCGGTGGTCGTGAAGCGCTTCGCCAGCAGGTACGCCACGACAACGCAGCCGAGCGCGCACGCGATGCCCAGCACGACCGCGCCGGTGACGACGTCCGCGCCGAACAACGCCCCGGGCAGCGTGACCAGCACCAGCCACAGGAAGTTCGGCAGGCCCTGGGTGCGCTCGCCGATCGTGTAGACGGCGCCGTAGCCCTCGGCCATGTTGCGGGCGTAGCGGAACGTGACGAACGCGTCGTCCGGCACCGTGGCCACGACGAGCTGCAGGACCAGGGCGAACACAAGGGCGAGGAACAGGATCCAGCCCCGGTTCGCGCGCAGCGTCGCGACGCGCGGCCACGCCGCGGTCACCACCCCCGCCAGCGCCAGCCACGCGGCGACCAGGGCACCAGGCACCTCTCACCCTCCGTGACGCCGCTCCACCCTTGCCGTAGGTATCGCTCCCGCGCCCGGATTGTTTCGTCGCCGAGACATTTCGGGGGTTGGTGGGTGGGGTGGGGGCCGCGGTGGTGGCGGGGGTGAGTCGCTGCGGTGGCGGGAGTGGGTGGCCGCGGTGGCAGGGATGGCTGGCCGCCGCGGTGGCGGTGGTGCGGTCGCCGCGGTGGGTGGCCGCGGTGGCGGGGGTGGGCGGCCCGCTCGCGACGCGAGCGCCTACTCGGCCGATGCCGCGCCGGCAGGGAACCCGAGGCGGGCGAGCCGCCGCAGGGGCCGGGCGCCGGGTGGCAGGGCCCGAGGTGGCAAGCCGCCGTAGCGGCGGGGGCCGATCATCGGGGCTCGCTTACACCGCACCGGTGCGCGGGCGGCCGGCTGCCCGCCCCGCGGGTCAGATCTGCTCCTCCAGCGCCTGGTAGTCGATCTTGCCGCTGGCCAGCAGGGGGATCGTGTCGATCGGGCGGACGTCGAAGCCCGAGGCGTGCAGGTGCAGCCGGTCGGAGAGCGCGTGTGACGCCGCCTTGCAGGTGTCGGCCGCGGCGCCCTCCGCGAACAGCACCACCTTGTCATCCGCCGGGACGGCGGCCACGATGTCGATCCCCAGGCCCGTCGCGCGCGTCGCGGCCTCCAGGTCGTCCAGGCTGATCCGGTTGCCGAAGACCTTGCCGATCCGCTTGAGCCGCCCCGTGACGAACAGGAATCCCTCCTCGTCGAGGTACCCGAGGTCGCCGGTCGGGAGCACGCCGCCGCACTCGTCGCCCAGCGCGAGCTCCTCCGCGGTCGACGCGTAGCCCATCATCACGTTCGGCCCGCGGTAGACGATCTCGCCGGTGATCTTGGGGTGCGTGGTGTCGCCGCCGTCCGGGCGGCGGATCGCGAACTGCCCGCCGGGCAGCGCGGGCCCCACCGAGCCGATCTTCTCCGCCAGCCGCTCCGACGGCATGATCGCCATGCGCGGCGCCGCCTCGGTCTGGCCGTACATCACGAACAACCGCCCGCCCGCCGACCGCATCAACGTGTCGAACTCGGCGATCAGCTCCGGCCGCATCCGGCCGCCGGCCTGGGTGAGCGTGTGCACGCCCGGGTTCGCCGCCGGGTCGAACCGCAACCGCCGCAACATCTCGTAGTGGTAGGGCACCCCGGCGACCGACGTGCACTCGTGCGCGGCGACCGTGTCCCAGAACCCGCGGCCGAGGATGCCCTCCCGCTCGACCACGACCGTCGCGCCGCTGACCAGGTGCGAGTTGAGCACGGACAGGCCGTACGCGTAGTGCAGCGGCAACGTGGTGGGCGCGACCTCGCGCTCGTCGATGCCCAGCACGTCGGCGATCGCGTGCGCGTTGGTCAGGATCGCCTTGCGGGACAACCGCACCAGCTTCGGGTTGCCGGTCGAACCGCTGGTCGGCAGCAACACCGCGAGATCACCGTGCGGGCGGATCCCGTCCCGGTCGAGGCGCAGCCACTTCCCCTCGGCGGCCCGATACCCGGCTGGCGGCTCGGCGGCGGGCGCGTCCAGCACGGCCGCCGGGCGGAACCGCTCGATCAGGCCGGCCAGCACCGGGACGTCGAGCGCCGGGTCGACCAGCGCCACCGCGCGCCCGGCCTGCACCGCCGCGACGTAGGTGAGCACCCCGCTCAGGTCGACGCCGGTGCGGGCGAACAACACGCCGTCCGGCAGGGCCGCGAGCTCGTCGGCCCGCCGTTCGACCTCGGTGATCAGCGCCGGACCGTCCAGGACGGCGCCGGTTTCGGCGTCGACGATCCGGGCGCCGGGAGACAGCAGGGTCACCGGAGCGCGCCTTCCGGTCGGGCCGGACCTGCACCAGTCGGGTGGATGCGGTTTACCACGCGGGTTCCATTCGTACAGTCTTACGGACGCCTGAGCCGAACACAGTAAAGGAAACGCCGAGCCGATGATCCCCGTCACCGCGGTCGACGCCCGCGATGCCGAATCCCTCGTGGTGGAGGTGCTGCGGTCGGGAACGCTCACGCGGGGCCCGGTGGTCGCCCGCTTCGAGGACGCCTTCGCCCGCGCCGCGGGCACCGCGCACGCGGTCGCCGTGAGCAGCGGCACCGCCGCGCTCCGCACCGCGCTCGATGCGCTCGGGCTCGGCCCCGGCGACGAGGTGATCACCTCGCCGCTCACCGCCGCCGCGACGCTCCGCGCGGTCCTGGCGACGGGCGCGACCGTCCGCTTCGCCGACATCACCCGCGACGACTTCGCGGTCGACCCGGACGCGGTCGCGGCCGAGATCACGCCGGAGACCCGCGTGATCCTCCCGGTCCACCTCTACGGCCAGACCGCGGACATGGGCAAGCTCGCCCCGCTGGCGGAGGAACACGGGCTGCACCTGGTCGAGGACGCGGCCCAGGCGGTCGGCGCGACCTTCGCCGGGCGGGCGGCCGGGGGGTTCGGTGTCGGCTGCTTTTCGTTGTCCGCCAACAAGATCGTGACCACCGGCGAGGGGGGCGTGGTCACCACCGACGACGCCGGGCTGGCCGATCGCCTGCGCCTGCTGCGCGACCACCGCATGTCCGAACTGCACGCCGCCGTCGGCATCCCGCAGCTGGACCGGCTGGACGAGCTGCTCGCGGCGCGGCGGCGCAACTCGCGGCAGCTGTCCGTCGGCCTGGCCGGCACGCCCGGGCTCACGGTGCCCGCGGAGCTGCCCGGCCGCGAGCACGCGTGGCACCGGTACAGCGTGCTGATCGGCCCGCACGCGATGCTCGCCCGCGACGAGCTGGTCGCCGAACTGGCCCAGCGCGGCGTCGAAACCGAGGTGCACCACCCGAAGCTGGTGTTCGACGACGACCGCTTCCGTGAGCACCCGCAGATCCCGGCGGTGTCCCGGCAGGACTTCCCGGTCGCGTTGAAGGTCACCGAGGAGGTCCTGTCGCTGCCGGTGCACCCCGCGCTGTCCGAGGCCGACGTGGACACCGTCGTGCGTGAGGTGCGCGAAGCGCTCGGCGCGTGACCTGCGCTGTCTGATGTGGACGGGCACCGGACGGCGCGGCGTTTTCTCAGGCAGCGGGGTTTTCTCAGGCAATTCTTGGGTACCACGGATTAGCATGGAGGTCGCCCTGTAATGCGGACAGGGCCCCTGGGATCCAGCGGGCGGGCGGAACGCCCGCTGGATCCCCTTCGCCTCCCGCACCGGGAGGAGTCTATTCGTCCGTTCGGCGCAAAATCCAGGTCCGGCCGAGCTGGATTCCGACGAGTGCGATGAGCAGCGCGGCGAGGATCGCCGGGCTCTCCCACGGCCGCGGGTCGTCCGCGGGCAGCGCCGCGACGGTCGCCGCCACGCGGGATCGTCCCAGTGCGACCGAGTCGAACTGCGCCTGCGGGACGGTGCTCTGCACCTCGTAGTGCGATCCGGGGTGTCCCGCACGCGCCTGCGGACGACCCGTCGCAGCGCGGCCGTCGTGGTCATCAG
The DNA here is from genome assembly GCF_040614195.1 of Amycolatopsis sp. NPDC006125. Lineage (NCBI taxonomy): Bacteria > Bacillati > Actinomycetota > Actinomycetes > Pseudonocardiales > Pseudonocardiaceae > Amycolatopsis > Amycolatopsis sp. NPDC006125. The sequence goes on along the minus strand of NZ_JBEXTZ010000202.1, from coordinate 10 downwards.
GTTCTCGGCC
>NZ_JBEXTZ010000201.1:0-5128 GCF_040614195.1 Amycolatopsis sp. NPDC006125 | reverse complement strand
CCCATCTCCTTCATGCCCTCGACGATGTCCGCCGGGTAGGCGTCCGCGTGCTCCAGCTCCTGGGCGTGCGGGATGATCTCCTTGTCCACGAACGAGCGGACCGTGGACAGGATCTCTTGCTGCACGTCGGTGAGACCGGCGGTCTGGGCCAGACGGGCCATGGGGCGACTCCTGTGTCAGCGGGCGGTATTACCGGCGAGTATGAGCCCCGCCATGCCGTCCCGCATATGGCGCGCCTCACCCGGGGGCGGACTCCTCCGACTGCCGCGGCGCCGGCGCTTGACCGTTCACCTGCTGCTCGGCGGGCTTCTCGGCGGTGTGCCGTTCGAGAAAGCGGAGCAGCTCCACGGGGAACGGCAGCACCAGGGTGGAGTTCTTCTCCGCCGCCACCTGCACCACCGTCTCCAGCAGGCGCAGCTGCAGCGCCGCCGGGGTGTCGGCCATGATGCCCGCGGCCTCGGACAGCTTGTGCGAGGCCTGCAGCTCACCGTCGGCGGAAATGACCCGCGCCCGGCGCTCGCGTTCGGCCTCGGCCTGGCGCGACATCGACCGCTTCATCGACTCGGGCAGCGCGACGTCCTTGATCTCCACGCGGTCGATGTGCACACCCCAGTCCAGCGCGGGGCTGTCGATCATCAGCTCCAGGCCCTGGTTGAGCCGCTCCCGGTTGGACAGCAGGTCGTCCAGGTCGCTCTTGCCGATGATGGAGCGCAGCGAGGTCTGGGCCACCTGCCCGACGGCGAACCGGTAGTCCTGCACGTTGACGGCGGCGACCACGGGGTCGATGACCTTGAAGTACACGACGGCGTCGACGCGGACCGTCACGTTGTCCCGCGTGATGCCCTCCTGCGCGGGCACCGGGAGGGTGACGATCTGCATGTTCACCTTCTGCAGCCGGTCGGCGATCGGCAACAGCAGGGTCAGGCCGGGCTCCCGGACGGCCGAGGACACCCGGCCGAAGCGGTAGACCAGGCCGCGCTCGTACTGGCGGACCACGCGGACACTGGCGGCGAGTCCGGTGATCCCCACGGCCGCGACGACGGAGATGATTTCGGCCAGCATGGCGGCTCCCAGGGGTGCGTGTCCCTTGACGCGATGTTACCCCCGTCACACCGGTTGGGAAGTGCCCGATCACTGGCAGTCTGGGTGAGGTGCGGATACCTGGGGAGTTCTCACGACGGCTGATCGACAACGAGGGCGACGTGGTGCGGCCGTGGCTGGCCGCGCTGCCGGAACTGGCGGACTGGTGCTGCCGGCAGTGGGGGCTGGTGATCGAGGGCCCGCCGTGGCACGGGTACACCGCGCTGGTGTTCCCGGTGCGCCGCGACGGCGAACCGCTCGTGCTGAAGCTCGCCTGGCAGGACGACGGCACCCGCGACGAGCCGGTGGCGTTGTCCGCCTGGGATGGCCGGGGAGCCGTGCGGCTGCTGGAAAGCGCCCGCGGCGCGCTGCTGCTGGAGCGGCTCGACGCGTCCCGCTCGCTGCTCACCGAGCCGCTGGACAAGGCGCTGGAGATCACGCACGGCCTGCTGCACCGGCTGACCGTGCCCGCTCCCGCGCTCGGCCGCACGCTGCGGGACGAGGCGGTCCGGTTCGCCGAGGAGATGCCCGCCGACTGGGCGCGGCTGGGCGGTCCGGTGCCGAAGCGGTTGCTCGACGCCGCGGTCGCCGTGTGCCGGGACCTCGGGCCGGAAGCCGGGACATCACTGGTCAATCAGGACCTGCACTACGAAAACATCCTCGCAGGCACACGGGAACCGTGGCTGGTGATCGACCCGCAGCCGATCGCCGGGGACCCGGAGTTCGGCCTGATCCCCCTGCTGTGGAACCGGTTCGGAGAGTCCACAGTGGAAGAACGGGTGCATGTGCTGGCCGCCGGGCTGGACCCGGACCGCGCCCGCGCCTGGACGCTCGTGCGGGCCGTGGACAACTGGTTGTGGGCCGCCGAGCACGGTGGTTTCCCCAGCGTGCCGATCCTCAGTGCGATCGCCGAGTGGGCGGCGCTCGAATAGGGTTGGCGGCATGGTGAACAGGGTCTTCGCCGCCCAGCTGGCCGGCCTTCCGGTCTTCGGACCGGACGGCGAGTCCATCGGCAAGGTGCGCGACCTGGTCGCCGGCCTGCGGCTCGACCAGCAGCCGCCGCGGGTGCTGGGGCTCGTCGTCGAGCTGGCCACCCGTCGCCGGGTGTTCGTGCCGATGCTGCGGGTCACCGCGATCGAGCCGAACGCCGTCACGCTCGCGACCGGCTCGGTCAACATGCGCCGCTTCCACCGCCGCCCCAACGAGGTCCTCGTGCTCGGGCAGCTGATCGACGCGCAGGCCCGGCTGGCCTCCACCGACGCGCGCGTCACGGTGGCCGACGCGGCGATGGAACCGGTCCGCACCCGCGACTGGGTGCTGGCGAAGCTCGCCGTCCGCGAGCGCTCCGGACGGCTCGGCATCGGCAGGCGGCGGTCGTCGCTGCAGGTCCTGCCCTGGTCGGAGGTGCGCGGGCTGGGCCTGACCGACCTCACCGGGCAGCCGCAGGGCGCCGGGCAGCTGCTCATGCTGTTCGACACCATGCGCGCGGTCGACATCGCCGCGACCATGCGCGACCTGCCGACCAAGCGGCGGCACGAGGTGGTCGACTCGATGGACGACGAGCGGCTCGCCGACGTGCTGGAGGAACTGCCCGAGGAGGACCAGAAGGAACTGCTCGCGCACCTCGCCGAGGAGCGCGCCGCGGACATCCTGGAGGCGATGAACCCGGACGACGCGGCCGACCTGCTCGCCGAGCTGGCGCCGGCCGACCAGAGCCGGCTGCTGGAGCTGATGCACCCGGACGAGTCCGAGCCGCTGAAGCGCCTGCTCACCTACTCCTCCGACACCGCGGGCGGCCTGATGACGCCGGAGCCGGTCATCCTCACCCCGGACGCCACGATCGCCGAGGCGCTGGCGCACATCCGCAACCCTGACCTGCCCGCCGCGCTGGCCAGCCTGGTTTTCGTGTGCCGCCCGCCGACCGAGACCCCGACCGGCCGCTACGTGGGGTGCGTGCACTTCCAGCGCCTGCTCCGGGAACCGCCTGCCGAGCTGGTCGCCAGCGCCGTGGACACCGACCTGCCCGCACTCGGCCCGGACGCCGACCTGCCGGAGATCACCCGCTACTTCGCGGCCTACAACCTGGCGTGCGGTCCGGTGGTGGACGACCAGGACCACCTGCTGGGCGCCGTCACGGTCGACGACCTGCTCGACCACCTGCTGCCCGACCGCTGGCGCGAGACCGGGCTGCACGACATCACCGAGGGACAGGAGATCGACAGTGCCTGAGTTGACCGCGCGGCGCCGCCTCGACCAGCCCCGCTCCGGACGGGGCCCACTGGTCAGCATCGACCCGGACAGCTTCGGACGGCTGTCCGAGCGGCTGGCCCGGTTCCTCGGCACCGGGAAGTACCTGTTCTGGCAGACCCTCATCGTCGTCGTGTGGATCATCGTCAACCTGAGCGCGGCCGCCCTGCGCTGGGACCCGTACCCGTTCATCCTGCTCAACCTGGCGTTCTCCACGCAGGCGGCGTACGCGGCGCCGTTGATCCTGCTGGCGCAGAACCGGCAGGACGACCGGGACCGGGTGTCGCTGGAGGAGGACCGGCACCGGGCGGCGCAGACCAAGGCCGACACCGAGTACCTGGCGCGCGAGCTGGCCGCGCTGCGCCTGGCCGTCGGCGAGGTCGCGACCCGCGACTACCTGCGCGGGGAGCTGGACAAGCTGCGTGAGGACCTCAACACCAAGCCGCGACGTGGCAAAAGCAATAGGGCCCAGGCGGAGGCCATTACCGGTCCGTAGCATGGTGGGGTGACCAGTACGCAGCAGATCCCCAGTGTCGAGGACGTCCGGGCGGCGCTGAAGGACGTTCACGACCCCGAGATCCGCAAGCCCATCACCGAGCTCGGCATGGTCAAGGACGTCACGGTCGGCGAGGACGGCGTCGTCACGGTCGCGGTGTACCTGACAGTGGCCGGCTGTCCGCTCAAGGACACCATCACCAAGGACACCAAGGCCGCGGTCGGCAAGCTCCCCGGGGTGCGCGACGTCCGGGTGGAGCTCGACGTGATGAGCGACGAGCAACGCACTGAGCTGCGGAAACAGCTGCGTGGTGATGCGGCGGAGCCGGTCATCCCGTTCGCCCAGCCGGGCTCGATGACGCGGGTGTACTGCGTCGCGTCCGGCAAGGGCGGGGTCGGCAAGTCGAGCGTGACGGTCAACCTCGCGGTGGCGATGGCCGAGCGCGGGCTGTCGGTCGGCGTGGTCGACGCCGACATCTACGGCCACTCGGTGCCGCGCATGCTGGGCGCGCGCGAGAAGCCGACGAAGGTCGAGCAGATGATCATGCCGCCGCAGGCGCACGGCGTGAAGGTCATTTCCATCGGCATGTTCACCCCGGGCAACACGCCGGTGGTGTGGCGCGGCCCGATGCTGCACCGCGCGCTGCAGCAGTTCCTGGCCGACGTGTTCTGGGGCGACCTGGACATCCTGCTGCTGGACCTGCCGCCGGGCACCGGTGACATCGCCATTTCGGTGGCCCAGCTGATCCCGAACGCGGAGATCCTGGTGGTGACCACGCCGCAGCAGGCCGCGGCGGAGGTCGCCGAACGGGCCGGCGCGATCGCGATGCAGACGCGGCAGCGGGTCGCCGGGGTCATCGAGAACATGTCCTGGCTGGAGGCGCCGTCCGGCGAGCGGATGGAGATCTTCGGCTCCGGCGGCGGCAAGACCGTGGCCGATTCGCTGTCGAAGTCGGTGGGCTCCGAGGTGCCGCTGCTGGGCCAGGTGCCGCTCGACCCGCGCCTGCGGGAGCAGGGTGACGCCGGAACGCCGCTGGTCCTCGCCGAACCCGAGGCGCCGGCGTCGCTCGTGCTGCGGGACGTGGCGAAGAAGCTCTCGGTGCGGGCCCGCGGGCTGGCCGGGAAGATGCTGAACCTCAGCCCCAGCGGACGCTAGGCCGCAAACACAGGTGAGCTGGGTGGTCATCCCGTCGCCTGACACGTGACGATCACCTTGAGCCAGGGCCGCAACCCTCGCTGCCCGCGTGAGATGACATGCCAACCTTGCGGCCCTGGCTCAAGGTGATATGCACAAACCGGAAGGCGA
>NZ_JBEXTZ010000200.1:0-5134 GCF_040614195.1 Amycolatopsis sp. NPDC006125 | reverse complement strand
GAACGAGGAGGACGGTCGCTGTGTCGCGGTACCGCTTCTCGCGACACACCTGCCGGCAGCGATCAGCGTGAGCGGGCCAACCGGGGCGCGGTGACGTGCGCGTCTGGTCGCCCTGGCCCGGCGCGACCGGCATCATGCCCGCACCGCCCGACAGCCCCGAGCTGCCGGGCACCGTCGCGGCAGGGGAGCGGCCCCAGCCACCGGCGTGGTCGCTGAACCCGGGGGTCGGCGACGCGCCCGTGGCCGTGCCGATCCCGGGCAGCGGCGTCGTCGGCGGCGCGATGCTCCCGGTGGTCCGCACCCCGCCCGGCGCGCCGCCCATCGGGCCGACGCCGCCCGAGCTGGACGCCGTCGTGTTGTCGTTGGCGGCGAACGTCGGGCTGGTGGCGGCGCCGGTGTCGGGCTGCGTGGTCGGCGTGGCGTACACAGGCTGGGTCGAACCGCCGGCATGCAGCATCACGTCCCGCTGCGCCACCACTGCCGCGGCCTCCAGCTGGGCCTGGTGCTGCAGCGCGGCCTGGTTCTGCATGTCGTTCATGGTGGCGCTGGCGCCCTCCCAGTCACCGCTCGCGAGCTGCTGCCGGGCGGCGGCGATCGACTCGTCGACCGACTTGCCCGCGGGCTCCGGCATGCTGTTGCGGGCCTGGGACAGCGCCGCGGACGTCTGCGAATACCGGTTCGCCGACAGGAACGCCGCGTCCTTCGAGGTGTCCGCCCAGGTCGCAAGGGTGTTGAAGTAGCCGAACGCGGTGTTCGCGCCGTCGCCCTGCCAGCCGGCCTGCTCCTTGGCGACCCCCTGCCGGAGCGCGGAGGCCATCTCGCCGAACGCGTTGCCGAGGTCGTTGACGATGATGCCCTGCTCGTCGACCTCCTCGGGGGAAGCGCCCTCGGTGACCATGGTCTTCAGCTCTTCGTGCGATCGGCTGCGGTAATCCTCTTCCGATGCGGGCAGCCCGTCGCGGTACCCGCCGCCCTCGGCCTGCAGCTTCCGCGTGTAGACCTGGCCGGACTTGACCGAGTAGTCGCCCGCGACCTGCTCGGCGTCCGGCCCGAAGAACTTGCCCGCGGACTTGCCCGCGGTTTCGGCGTAGACCTCCGACTCGTACCGGCGCCGCGAGTACCCGTTGTCGGGCTGCGTCATGACTTCCTCCCCTGGTGTCAACGATTCGCCGCGGTCAGGTGCTGGTTGACGTGGTCGCGCACCCACTGGCCGATGCGGGCCCGGTCGGCGGGCGTGAAGGTGTGCCGCTGCGCGCCGTCGGGCAGTTGCTCCACCGTGGTGAAGAACCGGCCGTCCGGGGTGTCGAACCAGGTCAGGCGGCCCGCGTCCACCCCGCGGACCGAGCACGAAACCACCCCGGCGCGCAGCGGGGGCGCCGCGAAGTACCGGTCCGCCACGCGCTTCTCCCGCGGCGGCTCGCCGCCGAACAGCTCGCCCCCGCCGCGCGCCTGCGACACGTAGGTCACCGGCGCGATGCGCACCGGCGGCACCTCCGGCAGCGGTTCGAGCAGTTGCGGAAGCACCTGGCCCGCGCGCAGCTCGGCGAACCTGACGTTGTCGCCGCTCTGCCGGCTCAGCACACCGCGCTCGCCGCTCCAGCCGCCGCGCGACAGGACCTTCTCGTCGCGCGTCAGCTCGGCCACGACCTGGGTGACGAGGACGTCCGGCCGCGCCCACAGTCGCAGCAGGTCCTCGAACTCGCCGCGCAGCCGGTCACGCGACATGCGCCCGAGGCGGTGCCAGTGGTCGAACACGCGCTGCCGCTGCTCGGCGCGCTCGGACCGGGTCCCGCTGACGAACGGGATCCGGTGCGGGTAGACGAACCTCCCGAGGCCCAGCTCCTCGTCGAGGATGTCCAGTTCGGCCGGCGCCGTTTCGAACGTCAACACGCATTGCCCCCTGCTCCGAATGCCAACCGCCCAGATCATATGCGCCGCGGGCCGTGGGCGGAGCCGAAAGTGTCGGGGGTGGTGCGTACGGTAGTGGACGTGGAGCAACTGGGGTTCGAGTTCGCGGTCCAGCCGCGGCGGTTGACGAAGGTGAGTCCGGCGCGACTGGCCACCTTCGCGGACTGCCCGCGCCGGTACCGGATGGCCTACCTCGACCGGCCGACCCCGCAGCGCACCGGCCCGTGGGCGCACAGCACGCTCGGCGCGGTCGTGCACAACGCGTTGCGTGCGTTGTTCGACGTGCCGCCGGCGCGGCGCACGCCGGAGCGTGCCGCGGCGCTGCTTTCGGAGCACTGGCAGGACGGCGGGTTCGCCGACGCCGACCAGGCCGCGACGTACCGCGCCCGCGCCAAGGAGTGGGTCGCCGAGTACGTCGAGCACCACGACGTGACCAGCGACCCGGTCGGCATCGAGCGGTGGGTGTCCGCGCCGGTGAACCCGGAGCCCGGGCAGCCCGCGTCGATGATCATCGAGGGGCGCGCGGACCGGATCGACCAGCGCGGCGGTGAGCTGGTGATCGTCGACTACAAGACCGGCCGCCGCGCGCCGGACGAGTACGAGGCCCGCAGTTCCCAGGCGCTGGCGATGTACGCGGTCGCGGCCGAGCGCACCCTGCGGCGGCCGTGCCGCAAGGTCGAGCTGCACCACCTGCCCAGCGGCACGGTCGCGGAGGCGACGCACACGCCGGAGAGCCTGCAGCGGCACCTGCGCCGCGCCGAGGAGACCGCCGAGGACGTCCGGCTGGCCACGGACACCCTGGACGCAGGCGCCGACGCCGACGCGGTGTTCCCCGCACGCCCCGACCGCCGCTGCGCCTGGTGCGACTTCCGGCCCAGCTGCGAGGCAGGGCAGCAGGCCGCCCCGGCGGCGAAGTCGTGGGAGTTGTTGGCGCCGTAGGGGTGGGGGCTGGTGCGGTTGGGCCGCCCTGGTGGCGAAGTTCTGGGAGTTGTTGGCGCGGTAGGGGTGGGGTGTTTGGGGCTGGCGGGGTTGGGCCGCCCTGGGGCGAAGTCGTGGGAGTTGTTGGCGCCGTAGGGGTGGGGTGCGTGGGGCTGGCGGCGTCGGGCCGCCCTGGTGGCGAAGTCCTGGGAGCTGTTGGCGCCGTAGGGGCGGGCTGGCGCGGTTGAGCCACCCTGGTGGCGAGGTTCTGGCAGGCGCTGCCGCCATTGGCTGTGCTGGTCGTGGAGGCTTGACTATCAACGCGCTGTGGACGCAAGCGGCCGCAGGCCCCAAACACCCGGCCACGAATCAAGTCGCGCCACCCTCCACCGCGTGGTCGCCGAAGGCTGCGGCTTGTGCCTGCGCGATGAGATCCGGCAGCGAGGTCTTCCCGTCCTCCTCGGCCCACCGCACCAGCGCCGTGTGCATCGCGGCCAAGCAGGCGCCGGCCGCCGCCCGGACGCGGAACGCGGCCTCGGGGTCCGCCGCGCCGAGGGCGTCCACGATCGCCTCCTGCAGGGCGTAGTGGTTGTCCAGGTGCCTGGCCCGCAGCGCAGGTGTCGAGATCATCAGCCGGAGCCGCGCGAGCAAGTGCTGCCTCGTCGCGGGGTCGCCATCGGTCAGCGTCGCCGTCGCGTCGACGAGCGCGCTGCAGATTCGACGTACCAGCGGCTGTGCCGGTGAGGTGGCGGCGAGCCGCTCGCCGACGAGACGGCCGTGCTGGTCGGCGAGCACGAGGTCTTCCTTCGTGGGGAAGTGCCGGTACACGGTCATGGCCGAGACGCCCGCGGCCACGGCCACGTCGTTCACCGTCGTCGTGTCGTAGCCGCGTTCGGTGAACAGCCGCACCGCGTGCGCCTGGATCATGCGCTGCGTCTCGGCTCGTCGTCGCGCTCGCAACGTTGATTGCCGCTCAACCACGTGGTAGACAGTACCGCATTGGTAGTCACTAACATTTTGGTAGCAGCTAACAAACTGGGGTGATCGGTGTGCGGACGGCTTTGGTGACGGGAGCATCGCGTGGCATCGGACGGGCGATCGCGGCCCGCCTCGCGGCGCAGGGGGTGCTGGTGGTCGTGCACTTCGGCACGGACGCGGAGGGCGCGGCGGCGACGGTCGCCGAGATCGAACGCGACGGTGGGAGCGCGTCCGCCGTCGGGGCACGGCTGGGCGTGGACGGCGACGTCGAAACGCTCTTCACGGGAGTCGAGTCGGCCCTGGCGGGGCGGCCGCTGGACATCCTCGTCAACAACGCCGCGGCCGCACCGGCCGGACCGCTCGGAGCCACGACGCGGGCCGAGTTCGACCACCTCTTCGCCGTGAACGTGCGCGCGCCCTACTTCGTCATCCAGCGCGCGTTGCCGCTGCTCCGCGACGGTGGTCGCATCATCACGATCTCGTCGGTCGTGACCCGGATGGCCAACCCGGACCAAACCTCGTTCGCCATGACGAAGGGGGCGGTGGAAACGATGAGCATGACCTTGGCCAACGAGCTCGGCGCCCGGGGAATCACGGTGAACGCGGTCGCTCCCGGCGCCACGCGGACGGCGACCAACGGCTCCGCGTTCGCGGCCCCGGGCCTGGCCGAGTTCATCGCCGCCTCCACCGCGATGAACCGCCTGGGCGAACCGGGCGACATCGCCGACGTGGTCGCGTTCCTCGCTTCCGACGCCGCGCGCTGGATCACCGGTCAGGTCATCGACGCGAGTGGCGGACTGTTCCTCGGACCGCGCCTCTGACCGGGATCCCCGGTGCGGGTGGTCCCGCTTCTGCCCGTCGCGGGCATGGTGGAATCCTCGGAGTTCCCGGTCGAGGAGTGGAACAGGGTGAGCGAGGACATGACGGACACCGAAGAGCTGCCGCTGGCCCCGGCGCGTGGTCGCACCCGGGTGGCGCGGTGGTGGCGCGGCTTCACCGGCTCGCTCGCGGCCGGCCTCGTCGCGCTGGCGGTGCTCGTCCTGGGCGCTGGTCTGCTGTGCGCCTTCCTCGACGTCCCCGGCCCGGGCGCGGCGCCGATGATCGGGCACCCCATCGCCGCCGTGCTGGCTCTCCTCGCGCAGCGCGTCGCGGATCGCAGCCGGGGGGTTGTGGCGGCGGTTGCCGGAGTGGTGGTGCTCGCGCTGGCCCTGACCGCGCTGTGGACCTTCTGGTGGGCCTAGGGCGTGTCTGACAATGATCGCGGTTGGTGGCTGGGATGCTGCTGGTCGTGTCGCGGTTTCAGATGCTCTCGGATGAGCAGTGGGCGTTG
>NZ_JBEXTZ010000199.1:0-3394 GCF_040614195.1 Amycolatopsis sp. NPDC006125 | reverse complement strand
TTACGCTGTTGGGTCCTGAGGCAACACGGTGTGTTGTTTCTGGGTGTGGTGTTTGAGAATTGCAGAGTGGATGCGAGCATCTTTGTGGTCAAGTTGTTAAGGGCACATGGTGGATGTCTTGGCATCAGGAGCCGATGAAGGACGTGGGAGGCTGCGATAAGCCTCGGGGAGCTGTCAACCGAGCTGTGATCCGAGGGTGTCCGAATGGGGAAACCCAGCACCTGTTATGAGGTGTTACCCGTACCTGAATATATAGGGTATGTGGAGGGAACGCGGGGAAGTGAAACATCTCAGTACCCGTAGGAAGAGAAAACACTAGTGATTCCGTGAGTAGTGGCGAGCGAAAGCGGAGGAGGCTAAACCGTGCGCATGTGATACCTGTCAGGGGTTGTGTGTGCGGGGTTGTGGGACCCATCTTCCAGAATCTGACAGTTCTGGCATTGTGCTGCATGGCTAGTGGAACCGCCTGGGATGGTGGACCGGAGTGGGTGAGAGTCCCGTACGCGAAAGCTGTGTTGGTGTGGTGTGGTGGTGTTCCCGAGTAGCAGCGAGCTCGTGGAATTTGCTGTGAATCTGCCGGGACCACTCGGTAAGCCTAAATACTTCCTGGTGACCGATAGCGGACGAGTACCGTGAGGGAAAGATGAAAAGTACCCCGGGAGGGGAGTGAAAGAGTACCTGAAACCGTGTGCCTACAAGCCGTCAGGGCCATCTTCGGATGGTGATGGCGTGCCTTTTGAAGAATGAGCCTGCGAGTTAGTGCTGCGTGGCGAGGTTAACCCGTGTGGGGTAGCCGTAGCGAAAGCGAGTCTGAATAGGGCGTGTGAGTCGCGTGGTCTAGACCCGAAGCGGAGTGATCTACCCATGGCCAGGCTGAAGCGAGGGTAAGACCTCGTGGAGGGCCGAACCCACCAGGGTTGAAAACCTGGGGGATGAGTTGTGGGTAGGGGTGAAAGGCCAATCAAACTCCGTGATAGCTGGTTCTCCCCGAAATGCATTTAGGTGCAGCGTCGCATGTTTCGTGGTGGGGGTAGAGCTACTGGATGGCCTAGGGGCCTTACCGGGTTACCGAAGTCAACCAAACTCCGAATACCATCACGTGAGAGTGCGGCAGTGAGACGGCGGGGGATAAGCTTCGTCGTCGAGAGGGAAACAGCCCAGAACACCGGCTAAGGCCCCTAAGTGTGTGCTTAGTGGGAAAGGATGTGGGGTCGCTTAGACAACCAGGAGGTTGGCTTAGAAGCAGCCACCCTTGAAAGAGTGCGTAATAGCTCACTGGTCAAGTGGTCCTGCGCCGATAATGTAGCGGGGCTCAAGTACACCGCCGAAGCCGTGTCAATAACACAATACATCCGCTTGGTTCTTCGGGAACCTTGTGTAGTGGTGTTGTTGGGTAGGGGAGCGTCCTGCATCCAGAGAAGCGGCCGTGGAAGCGAGTCGTGGAGGGTGTGGGAGTGAGAATGCAGGCATGAGTAGCGAATGCAGAGTGAGAAACTCTGCCGCCGGATGACCAAGGGTTCCTGGGTCAAGTTAATCTGCCCAGGGTAAGTCGGGACCTAAGGCGAGGCCGACAGGCGTAGTCGATGGACAACGGGTTGATATTCCCGTACCCGCGTATGTTCGCCCATGACGAGGCTGGTGATACTAACCACCCGAGCTGCCGGCGGCCTTCGGGCCAATGGTGGTGAGCGTGGAGCCTGAGCCAGTAGTAGTCAAGCGATGGGGTGACGCAGGAAGGTAGCTCCGCCAGTGAGTGGTTGTACTGGTGTAAGCGTGTAGCCCGGGACATAGGCAAATCCGTGTCCCATATAGGGTGAGACGTGATGCGTAGCCGTTGAGGCGAAGTAGGGTGATCCTCTGCTGCCGAGAAAAGCCTCTAGCGAGAACATGTGCGGCCCGTACCCCAAACCGACACAGGTGGTCAGGTAGAGAATACTAAGGCGGTCGGGTGAACTGTGGTTAAGGAACTCGGCAAAATGCCCCCGTAACTTCGGGAGAAGGGGGGCCAAAGCACTTGAAGCCCTTCGCGGGCTAGGGTGAGTTGGCCGCAGAGACCAGCGGAAAGCGACTGTTTACTAAAAACACAGGTCCATGCGAAGTCGTAAGACGAGGTATATGGACTGACGCCTGCCCGGTGCTGGAACGTTAAGAGGACCGGTTAGCTCCTTTGGGGCGAAGCTGAGAATTTAAGCGCCAGTAAACGGCGGTGGTAACTATAACCATCCTAAGGTAGCGAAATTCCTTGTCGGGTAAGTTCCGACCTGCACGAATGGCGTAACGACTTTCCGGCTGTCTCAACCACAGGCCCGGTGAAATTGCACTACGAGTAAAGATGCTCGTTACGCGCGGCAGGACGGAAAGACCCCGGGACCTTTACTATAGCTTGGTATTGGTTTTCGGTTCGGCTTGTGTAGGATAGGTGGGAGACTGTGAAGCGGGGACGCTAGTTCTCGTGGAGTCGTTGTTGAAATACCACTCTGGTCGGATTGGGAATCTAACCTAGGGCCCTGATCGGGTTCAGGGACAGTGCCTGGTGGGTAGTTTAACTGGGGCGGTTGCCTCCTAAAAGGTAACGGAGGCGCCCAAAGGTTCCCTCAGCCTGGTTGGCAATCAGGTGTTGAGTGTAAGTGCACAAGGGAGCTTGACTGTGAGACTGACGGGTCGAGCAGGTGCGAAAGCAGGGACTAGTGATCCGGCATCTCCTGGTGGAAGGGATGTCGCTCAACGGATAAAAGGTACCCCGGGGATAACAGGCTGATCTTGCCCAAGAGTCCATATCGACGGCATGGTTTGGCACCTCGATGTCGGCTCGTCGCATCCTGGGGCCGGAGTAGGTCCCAAGGGTTGGGCTGTTCGCCCATTAAAGCGGCACGCGAGCTGGGTTTAGAACGTCGTGAGACAGTTCGGTCCCTATCCGCCGCGCGCGTAGGAGACTTGAGGAAGGCTGTCCCTAGTACGAGAGGACCGGGACGGACGAACCTCTGGTATGCCAGTTGTCACGCCAGTGGCATGGCTGGTTAGCTACGTTCGGAAGGGATAACCGCTGAAGGCATCTAAGCGGGAAGCCTGTTCCTAGATGAGGTCTCCCACCCCTTTGTGGGTTAAGGCCCCCAAGAGACGATTGGGTTGATAGGCCAGACATGGACGCACAGTAATGTGTTTTTGAGTGGACTGGTACTAATAGGCCGAGGACTTGCCCACAAAGCTGCTACGCATCCGCTCTGCAACTCTGAAACACCACACCAGACGAAACATCTCTGGTGTTGTTTCGGAGAGTTTCGGTGGTCATGGCGGCAGGGAAACGCCCGGTCCCATTCCGAACCCGGAAGCTAAGCCTGCCAGCGCCGATGGTACTGCACCCCCGCGGGTGTGGGAGAGTAGGACACCGCCGAAC
>NZ_JBEXTZ010000198.1:0-5870 GCF_040614195.1 Amycolatopsis sp. NPDC006125 | reverse complement strand
GTCAAGGCGGGAAAGCGTGCCTTGACAAGCCTGGTCGGCGACTAAAGATCGGCTGTGGATCGGGGGCGGGGGAGGTCTGGTTGGGGTAGTCGGCTTTTTTCCGTTGCCGGGCGGCGGTTTGTTGTTTGTGTTAAACGAAAACCTTCCCTGGGTTCAGGATTCCGTGTGGGTCCAAGGCATTTTTGACCGCGCGGTGCATCTCCAGGACCTCGTGGCTAACCTCGCGACGCAAGCCGCCGCGTTTGAGCAAGCCGATTCCGTGCTCGCCGGTCACCGTGCCGCCCAGCTCTACCGCGTCGGCGATGATGTCCTCGAATGCGGCCTGTGCCCGGCGCCTGGCCGCGTCATCTCCGATGGGTGTGATGAGCAGCGGGTGGAGGTTTCCGTCGCCGGCGTGGGCGATGTTCGCGATCAGCGTGTCGTGCGTCGCGGCGGCCTTTTCGATCCGCGCCAGCATCTCCGGCACCAGCGCTCGCGGCACGCACACGTCCTCGGTGAGCACCGGGCCGAGCCGCTCCAGCGCGGGGTACGCCAGGCGCCGCGCGTCGAACAGGGCTTCGGCCTCGTGCTCGTCCGTGGACAGCGCCGCCCAGTTCGCGCCGGCCTCCTCGAAGCACCGCAGGATCGTGCGGGCCTCCTCCTCGCCGGCATGCCCCGGAGTGTCGACGCGGCCCAACAGGACCACGTTCGCCTCCGTGGACAGGCCCATGTTCTTCCACGCGTCGACCGCCTCCAGGCAGTGCCGGTCGACCAGCTCCAGCGCGGACGGGATCACCCCCGACGCGGACACCGCGCTCACCGCCTCGCCAGCGGCGATCACCGAGTCGAAGTACCCGGCGATGGTGCGTTCGGGCTCGCGCCGCGGACGCAGCCGCACCGTCACCTCGGTGATCACCCCGAGCGTGCCCTCGGAGCCGACCATCAGGCCGCACAGGTCGTACCCGGCGACGCCCTTCGCGGTGCGACGGCCCAGCCGCACGACCTCGCCGCGCCCGGTGACCACCTCCAGCGCCAGCACGTAATCCCTGGTCACACCGTACTTCACGCAGCACAGCCCGCCGGCGTTGGTGGCCACGTTCCCGCCGATCGTCGACCACGGCGAGCTCGCCGGGTCCGGCGGGTACCACAGCCCCTGCTCGGCGCAGGCCGCCCGCAGGTCGTCGTTCACCACGCCCGGCTGCACGACCGCGAGCCGCTCGGCCCGGTCGATCTCCAGCACCGAGTCCATCGACTCGAACGAGATCATGATGCAGCCGTCGACGGCGTTCGCCCCGCCGGACAGGCCCGTCCCGGCCCCGCGGGGAACCACCGGGATCCGGTGCTCAGCAGCGAACCGCACGACGTCGCGCACCTCGGCGGTCCCGCGCGGCCGCACCACCGCGGCGGCCTGCCCGTATTCGGCCCACTCCGCGTGGTCCTGCAGGTAGGACTCGACCACGGCCGGGTCGTCCACCACGCGCTCAGCCGGAACGACCCGCCTCAGGGCGGCCACCAGTGTCGGGGAATCCATCACAACCTCCACCGAGGAGGCTACCGGTGTGACGACGGCCGCCAGGCCCGCTGAGCGGCAGGTGAGACCCCCGCTACAGCTCGCGCAACCGGCCGTCGTCGTCCCGGAGGTGCCCCGGCGCCACCAGGAACGCCTGGTACTCGTACTCCTCCTCGTAGAACACCACGAGACGGTCCTTCCCGGCGCCGATCGCGGTCCAGCCGTACCCCAGCACCTCGCCGATCTCCTCCGCCCAGCGGTCGTCCCGCGCGGCGCAGTAGAGCCACGGGAAGTCGTCCACCCCGGTGAGCACGTACAGCCGCCCGTCGAGCCCGGCCCGTGCGGCGAACTCCGCCTGCCAGGCGCGGATCTCGTCGTCGTCCGCCGACTCGGGCAGCACCGAGTCCGGCTCGGCGGTCGTCCGCCGGGTCTTGACGAACTCGTCGCGCAGCCACTCCGGGAAGTCCGGCCACTGGGCGAACTCACCGGTGTCGAAAGCGGACAGACGGTCCTTGAGCTGTTCGGCCTTCTTCGCCTGCAGCAACCGGAGCCGCCGGTCGCGCGCGGACCCGGTCACGGCTCAGTCACCCGCCGGCCAGCTCGGAGCATGCGACCCATAGTAGTAGTGGTGCGGACCATCGACCCGGTCGTACTTCTCACCGATCACCACCCCGTCGTGGCCCGCCTTCGGCTGGTAGGCGTGGAAGTGCGGGTGCGGCGCGCGCGGGTCGTTCGTGTGCTCGGCGATCACCCTCGGGCCGTTCGGCGTCTCGTACTCGTAGTAGCGGCCGTGTGCGCCGGGGGCGCTGTCGTAGTGGTAGTTGCCCCGCCCCTGCAAGGCCGGGTTGTCACCGACGGTCCACTGCCGCACGGGCGACGCGCTGTTGGGGATGCCGGCCCGGTCACGCGCGGCGTTGAACGCCTCCCGCCGCTGGTCGAACCACCGGTTGTCGCCCTTGGGCAGTTCTTCCTTCTGCGCGTCGCAGTCGCGGCAGGGCACCAGTCCCAGCGGGTCGAGCCACGTCATCGGGTTCGGGACGTAGGCCTGCGGGTTCGGCCCGGCGACCAGGCCGAGCGGGTCCTGGCTCGCGTAGCGTCCGAGCTCGGGCACGTAGTAGCGGTGGTAGTTGTAGTCCAGACCGCTCTCCGGGTCGTGGTACTGCCCGGGGAACCGCAACGGGGTGTCGGCGGCGCCGACACCGGCGACCAGGCCCCACACCGACCTGGTCGCCCGCCAGGCCAGGTTGCCCGCGGCGTCCACCAGCTCGGTCGGGGTGCCGATCAGGTCGGTCACGATGCCGTAGAACTCGCGGTCGACCCAGGCCTGGTCGCGGGTGTTCCAGAGCCGCTCGGTCTGGCTCACCGGCTGCAGCGTGTCCGGCAGCCAGTGCCACGCCTTGGTCCGGCCACCGGATTCGATCTGCTCCACCAGGACCGTGTCGTCCCAGACGAAGTCGGTCCGCTCGGCGACGGTGTGCCCGTCCGCGGCGATGCGCTGTTTGCTGATGCGCCGTCCCAGCGCGTCGTAGGCGTACCGCCACCGCGTCCCGTCCGGGGTGACCAGCCCGACCAGCCGGTCTTCGCCGTCCCAGGCGAAGTGCCAGTTGTCCGGTTTCGCGGACAACCGCTTCCGCTGCCGGAGCACCATCCGCCCCTGACGGTCGTAGGCGTACCGGACGTTCCCGGCGGCGACGGTGAGCGTGCCGCTGACCTCGCGCGGCCCGCTCGCCTCGGGATCGGCCGGGTTGTGCGCGGCCCGGAGGTTGCCCACGCGGTCGTAGTCGTAGCGCTCCGCCCAGCCCGCGCCGCGGACGCCGACGACCCGACCGGCCTGGTCCAGGTCGAACTCGCGGAGCCCGCCGAGCTGATCGGCGGTCGCCACGAGCTGGTCGTCCGCGCGGTACCGGTAGGTGCGGTGCTGGATCCGCCGGACCGGCGACGCGGCCGACACCGCGGACAACGTCTGCGCGAGCAGGCGGTTGCCCGCGTCCCACTCCTGCGCCAGGGAGATCCCGGTGTCGAGCAGGCGTTCCACTTCCCTGCCCGCGCTGTCGTAGCGGAAGCTCATGGTGCGGCCCGCGGCGCTCAGCACGGACGGCCTGCCGCCCGCGTCGTAGCTCCACCGGCTCTCCACGCCCGTCGGGGTGCGCTGGTACACCGGCCTGCCGAGCAGGTCGTACCGGGACTCGACGGTGCGGCCGTTCACGGTTTCGGCGACGACGCGCCCGGCCTCGTCCCGCTCGAAGCGCACGTCGGCGTCGGCGTTCACCGCGCGCACCAGGCGTCCCGCCGCGTCGTAGGTGAACCGGGCCGGCGGCGCGTCGCCCGTCTGCCGCTCGACGAGGTTCCCCACCAGGTCGTAGGTGAAGCGCGTGGTCTCCCCCGCACCGTTCGTCCGCGACACCACCTGCCCCGCCGCGTCGTAGGTGTAGGCGAGGGTCCGGCCGGTGAAGTCCGTCTCGCGGACGAGGTTGCCGACGGCGTCGTAGACGTACCGCCACTCCGAGCCGGCCGCATTGCGCACGACGACCGGCCGCATCTTCTCGTCGTAGGTGTACTCGAGGCGGTTCCCGTCCGGGGTCGTGACGGCGGCGGGCAGGTCGAAGTGGGTGCTGACGACGTGCGTCAGCTCGCCCGCGGCGCCGGCTCCCGCGGTCTGGTTGCCTTCCCCGTCGTACTGCCAGCGCTCGACCGTGCCGTCCGGACCGGTGCGGGACAACAGCAGCCCCTCGACGGTCCAGGTGTAGGTGGTCGTCGCCCCGGCCGGGTCGGTCCGGGACCGGATCCGGCCGAACTGGTCGCGGCCGAACAGGTTCACCGCACCGTCCGGGCCGGTCATGGCGACGGGGAGACCGGCGTCGTTGGTCTCGACCTGGTGCACGCCGCCCAGCGGATCGACGATCGCCGACAGGTGGTTGCGTTCGTCGTACCGGTACCGGGTCACGGCTCCGGCGGGGTCGGTGACCGCGACGAGGTTCCCGGCCTCGTCGTAGTCCCGCCGCGTCACCGCGCCCGTCGGCTCGACGGTGGCGACCAGCTGGTCGTCCCGGTCGTAGCTGAACAGCCGCTGGGTGCCGTCCGGGCGGGTCAGGGTCACCAGGTTGCCGGCGTCGTCGTAGCGGTAGGACGTGGTGCGGCCCAGCGGATCCGTCCGGGACAGCAGCCGGTCGTAGCGGTCCCACTCCGAGCGGGTGCTGCCGCCCAGTGCGTCGACCTCTTCGACGATCTGCCGCAGCTCGTTGAAGCGGTAGGTGGTCTCGTGGCCCGCCGCGTCGGTCCACACCGAGACGAGGGCGTCCTGGTCGATCCGCAGCGTTCCGGTGTGCGCGCCGCCGGAACCCTCGGTCCGGACGCACCGGCCAAGGCCGTCGTAGTGGAAGCCGTACCACTCGCCGTTGCGGTCCACCCAGCGCGTGATGCGCCCCGACCGGTCGTAGGCGAAGGTCAGGGGCCGGTTCGACGAGTTGAACACCTCGGTGAGGCGGCCCTCGTCGTCGTAGCCGTACCGGAGCAGCGGGACGTCCGGTGCTCCGTCCGCGCCGCGGAGGGTCAGCGCGGTGATGCGGCCGCCCGCCGCGGTGACCGCCACCCGGTAGTTCCCCGAGTGCCGGAGCTCGCTGGGGGCGCCGTTCTCGTAGTCCACGTCCAGGCGCTGCCCCGTCCGGCCCACGACCGAGCGCAGCGGCAGCTCGCCGTCCGGCGCGCCGTCGACGGGACCGAAGGTGTACCGCTCACGCTTCTGCCGGTGGGTGACCACGTACTCGTCCCCGGTGCGGACGAGCGGCCAGCGGGCCCCCTCGACCGGGAACACGGGCTGACCGTCACGCACCGGGTGCGGGTAGACCAGGACGCGGCCGTCCTCGGTGACGAAGTAGATCCCGTCGTCCTCGACCTCGAGGCGCTGGTCGAACGTGGACGCCCAGGTCCGCCCGAACCACCGGCCGAGCCGGTAGGCCGAGGCGTGCCGCCGCCGCACGGTCAACGGCAGCACCGCCGGGAGGTCGACGTCCACCTGCGGCAGGATCACCTCGCCGGTGAAGACGTTGATCGGGTCGCCGTTCGTGCAGGTGGAGTCCTCGTCCTGGCCGGACTTGCGCGGGTCCTCGGCCGAGTCCCTGGCCCGGGACGGGCCGTCACCGCCGGCCTGGCCGTTGCCCGGGGTGCCGTCGACGCCGTCGGGGGTGTCGGGACTGTTGGGGGTGTCCGGGCTCGTGGGGCCGTCGAGGTCCGGCGTGTCGACCTTCCCGCCGCCGCCGTGCGCGGCCGACGGGGCGGTGCCCTCACCGCCCAGCTTGCGGCCCAGCTTGCTCAACTGCTGAATGATCTCGTCCAGCTTGCCGATCACCCGGCTGATCCGCGGCGACACGTTCCCGATCGTCTT
>NZ_JBEXTZ010000197.1:0-5936 GCF_040614195.1 Amycolatopsis sp. NPDC006125 | reverse complement strand
CCGCCGCCATCTGGCACAACCGCGCCACCGGCCAACCCACAACCCGATCCCTGATCGCCTACGACCACTAACCAAGATCGGAATTACTCATCTAGTGCGATGGCTGCCGCAAGCGGCGCGGTGCTGCCGCAGGCAGCGGTAGCCGTCACGGGTGGCAGTGGGGGCTGGCAGCGGTGGCCGTCGCGGGTGGCTGTGGGGGTGGCGCGGTGCTGCCGCAGGCAGCGGTGGCTGTGGGGTGGTGCCGCGATGGCTGCCGCAGGCGGCACTGGCTACGGCAGGCGGCGCGTTGCTGCGCGGCAGATAGCGCGGGAGCTACGCCGTCGCGGGCGGCAGCGGTAGCCGTCGCGGGCAGCGTGGTAGCTACCGCAGGCCGTTGCCGTCGCGGGCGGCAGCGGTGGCTGTTGCGAGTGTTGCACCGGCTGTTCACGCATCATGTGTGCCGTCCCGGGCGGCCGCCGGGGCCGAGGGTGCGTTGCTCCCGGCGGCGCGCCCGTCGGAGCCGGGAGCAGGCGCGGGTGGTAGATCACCTTGGCGTACCTCGCGCCGTGGGCTTACCGTCGGGGCGTGGACCTGCGCCGCCTTGCCTCGTTTCTGGCGGTGGCCGAAGAAGGGCACTTCGGCCGGGCCGCGGCGCGCCTCTTCCTCTCCCCGCCGGCCGTGACCGCCCACGTCCAGCAGCTCGAGCGCGAGCTGGGCGTGCCGCTGTTCGAGCGCGCCCCGGTGCGGCTCACCCCGGCCGGGCACCGCTTCCTCGGCCACGCCCGCGGCCTGGTCGACGCCGCCAACGCCGCCATCACCGACATGGCGGACCTCGCCGAGCACACCGACACCCTGCGCGTCGGCGTGATGGGGCACGGCTCGGCCGAGCTGACCCCGGCCGCCATCGCCGCGTTCCGGCACCTCCGGCCGCACGTGCGCCTCACCCTGGAGGCCCTCACCTTCACCGAGCACACCAGCGCGCTGCTCGAACACCGCGTCGACGTGGCCTTCGTGCGGCCCGCGGTCACCGACGAGCGCATCACCGTCGACGTGCTCACCACGGAGGCCCGCATCGTCGTCATCCCGGCGCACTCCGAACTGGCCGCCGCCGCCGAACTCCGCCTGGCCGACGTCCTGGACCTACCGTTCGTCGCACTCCCGCCGCACACGCCGCGGCCGTTCACGGACTACCTGTACTTCACCGAGGCCCGCGGCGGCGAGGCCCCACGCCCGGGACCGGACCACGCGGTCACCCCGCAGGAGGTGCTGATGAGCGTCGCGGCCGGGCGGGGCGCCGGTTCGGCCCTCAGCTCGTTCGCGCGCTTCTACCGCTGGCCCGGCACCGTGTGCGTGCCGGTCGTGGACGCGCCGTGGGACCACAGCGTGCTCGCCACCCGCACCGGCGACCGCGACCCGCACGTGCAGCTGTTCCGCGGCCTCGCCCGGTCGCTGGCCCCGCGGTTCGCCTCAGGTGCGGGACCAGGCGGTGCGCATCCACTGGGCGGCCAGCAGGATGGTCGCGACCAGCGCGATCACCATGCCGATGCCGGGGCCGCGCCCGGTGGCGCCGTTGGCGACTGAGGACTGCTGCGACCAGATCGCCAGCAGCCCGTCGACCGAGGCGAACCAGCCGCCCATCGCGCACACCCAGGACAGCCACCAGCGGCGCGTCATCAGCGTCAGCGCGGAGGCCAGCACGCCGATCACCGTGGACGTGACCGCGAACAGCTGCGGGATGCCGCCGCCCTGCCCGAGCAGCACCTGCCAGCCCACGTGCGGGCCGACCCACGGCAGCAGCTGCCCCACCAGCAACACGAACACCAGCACCGCGATGACGAACCCGCGGCGGCCCAGCTCGACGGTGCGGGAGGCCTTGGTGACGACCTCGTCGACGTCGGTGCCCAGCCGGTCGTAGTCGCTCTCGCTCACAGCCCGCACCCGCCCGTCGTCACCGGCTGGGGCGCCGGGCGGCCGAACGAGGGCAGCCCGAGGCTGACCCCGTCGGTCTTGGGCCGGCGGCCCGCCTCCACGTTGTCACCGGCGCGGGTGCGCCGGTGCGTAAGCAGGTCACCGTCGGCGACGAGGTGGTGCGGCGCGCCGTAGGTGACCACGGTTTCGACCACGTCACCCGGCCGCACGGACCCGTCGATGGCGGACCCGGTCGGCGTGAAGTGCACCAGCCTGCCGTCGCGGGCGCGCCCGCTCATCCGCCGGGTCTCGGTGTCCTTGCGGCCCTCGCCCTCGGCGACCAGCAGCTCGACCTTGCGCCCGACCAGCTTCTTGTTCTCGTCCCAGGCGATCTCGTTCACCAGCTCGACGAGCCGGTCGTAGCGCTCCTGCACGACCTGCTTGGGCAGCTGGTCCGGCAGCTCGGCGGCCGGGGTGCCGGGGCGCTTGGAGTACTGGAAGGTGAACGCGCTGGAGAACCGGGCCTCGCGCACGACGTCGAGCGTGGCCTGGAAGTCCTCTTCGGTCTCGCCGGGGAACCCGACGATGATGTCGGTGGTGATGGCCGCGTCCGGGATCCGGTCGCGCACCTTGTCCAGAATGGACAGGAACCGGCTCGACCGGTAGGAGCGGCGCATCTCGCGCAGGACCCGGTCCGAACCGGACTGCAGCGGCATGTGCAGCTGCGGGCAGACGTTCGGGGTCTCGGCCATCGCGTCGATGACGTCGTCGGTGAACGCGGCCGGGTGCGGCGAGGTGAACCGGACCCGCTCCAGGCCGTCGATGCCGCCGCAGGCGCGCAGCAGCTTCGAGAAGGCGTCCCGCTCGCCGAACTCGACGCCGTAGGAGTTGACGTTCTGCCCGAGCAGCGTCACTTCCAGCACGCCCTCGGCGACGAGCGCCTCGACCTCGGCCAGGACCTCGCCTGGCCGCCGGTCGCGCTCCTTGCCGCGCAGCGACGGCACGATGCAGAAGGTGCAGGTGTTGTTGCAGCCCACGGAGATCGAGACCCAGCCCGAGTAGGCCGACTCGCGCCGCGCGGGCAGCGTCGAGGGGAACGTCTCCAGCGACTCGAGGATCTCCACCTCGGCCTCGGCGTTGTGCCGGGCGCGCTCCAGCAGCACCGGCAGGGCGCCGATGTTGTGGGTGCCGAACACGACGTCCACCCACGGCGCGCGCTTGACGATCTCGCCGCGGTCCTTCTGGGCGAGGCAGCCGCCGACGGCGATCTGCATGTCCGGGTTGGCGTCCTTGGCCGGGCGCAGGTGCCCGAGGGTGCCGTAGAGCTTGTTGTCCGCGTTCTCGCGCACCGCGCACGTGTTGAACACGACGAGGTCGGGCGCGTCGTCGGCGCCGGCCGGAACGTAGCCCGCCTCCTCCAGCTGGCCCGCGAGCCGCTCGGAGTCGTGCACGTTCATCTGGCAGCCGAACGTGCGGATCTGGTAGGTTTTGCCACCGTTCATCGGGCACCGTGTTCGCTGGTAAGACAAGCCATGACGGCTACCAGCGTAACTCTTCGGGGTTGCCCGCCTTCGCGCGCGTCAGCGTTCTTGCTTCCGGCGGCGGAGCCGCCGCACCACCTGCGCAGCCGGCGCCGCCGCGCGCAGCGTGTCCGTTGAGGGTGGTGCCGGCCAGACGGAAGGGGCCGCCACCCGCACCGCCGCGCGAGGCGTGGTGGACAGATCTCAAGTTCGCAGCGCTACGTACCAGCCTTCGGGGATCGGGCCGGGCAGCAGGTCCGGGATGAACGTGCAGATGTGGCCCGGCCAGGACGGGAGCTGCGACTGGCAGTCCGCCTGCGTCGGGTACGGGCCGGCTTTCAGGCTGACCCCGTCGGCGTGCGCGGCGGGCGCGGCGAGCGTGCACAGCCCCGCGCCGAGCACGAGCGCGGCGGCCGTCTTGCGGAGGTTGCGTGCGGTCACGAACCGAGTATCGAACGTGACGACGCCGAGCGCAGCGGCGTGCCCCGTTCGAGCGAAGCGACCCCGTCCGAACTGCACCGCTCGCCTGACTACAGTTACCGGCACCCGGGGTCACCGTGCGTCCGGAACCGGCCAAAACGGATGACACCTAGGTTGCGTTTGATTCGATTTACGGGCGCGGGGGCGCGTCACGGTGTTAGATCGCCGAGTGAGCCTGGCTATGGAGGGCAGATGAGCACAGCTACGTCAGCACCAGCGATGATCAGGGCTGCGGGCGTGAACAAGTTCTTCGGTGACCTGCACGTGCTCAAGGACATCAACCTCGAGGTGCCCAAGGGCCAGGTCGTCGTGGTGCTCGGCCCGTCCGGGTCCGGCAAGTCGACGCTGTGCCGCGCGATCAACCGGCTGGAGCCGATCAACTCCGGCGAGATCGAGGTGGACGGCCAGCCGCTGCCAGCGGAGGGCAAGGCCCTGGCCGCGCTGCGCGCCGAGGTCGGCATGGTGTTCCAGTCGTTCAACCTGTTCGCGCACAAGACCATCGTCGAGAACGTGATGCTCGCGCCGGTGAAGGTCCGCAAGATCGGGCAGGACGAGGCGCGCAAGACCGCGATGCAGCTGCTGGACCGGGTGGGCATCGCGAACCAGGCGCAGAAGTACCCGGCTCAGCTGTCGGGCGGTCAGCAGCAGCGTGCGGCGATCGCGCGGGCGCTGGCGATGAAGCCGAAGGTGATGCTGTTCGACGAGCCCACCTCGGCGCTGGACCCGGAGATGGTCCAGGAGGTTCTGGACACCATGACCGGGCTGGCCAAGGAAGGCATGACGATGCTCGTGGTCACGCACGAGATGGGCTTCGCCCGTCGCGCGGCGAACCGCGTGGTGTTCATGTCCGACGGGGAGATCGTCGAGGACGCGTCGCCGGACGAGTTCTTCACCAAGCCGAAGTCGGACCGCGCCAAGGACTTCCTCGGCAAGATCCTGACGCACTAGTTGAGTTCCCGCGGCGCCCGGCAGGCGCCGCTCGATCCCGGGAGAACAGGAATCCAGATGAAGATCCGCACCCTGGCAGCGGGCCTGCTGGTCGGCGCCCTGACGCTGACCGCTTGTGGCAAGGAGGGGACCCCCTCCGGCGGCACCGGGGACACCGGAACCGACGCCGCCGCGCTGCCCACCTACACGGTGGCCCAGAACGTGGACGTGGCCGGCTCGCCGACCTTCGCCAAGATCAAGGGCGCAGGCAAGCTGACCATCGGCGTGAAGGACGACCAGCCGGGCCTGGGCCTGAAGGACCCGACGACCGGCAAGTTCCAGGGCTTCGACATCGAGATCGCGAAGATGGTCGCCGCGGGCCTCGGCTTCGACGAGAGCAAGATCACCTTCACCACGGTCGACTCGGCCGCGCGTGAGGCCGCGATCACCAACGGCAACGTCGACTACTACGTCGGCACCTACACCATCACCGACAAGCGCAAGGGCCAGGTCTCCTTCGCCGGCCCGTACTTCATGGCCGGGCAGGACCTGCTGGTGCGCAAGGACGACACCTCGATCACCGGCCCGGAGACCCTGAAGGGCAAGAAGGTCTGCTCGGTGACCGGGTCGACCCCGATCCAGCGCGTGCGCGACCAGCAGCTGACCGAGCCCGCGAACATCGTGGAGTTCCAGAAGTACTCGCAGTGCGTCGAGAAGCTGATCACCAAGGAGGTGGACGCCGTCACCACCGACGACGCCATCCTCAAGGGCTTCGCCGCGCAGGACCCGGACAACCTGAAGGTCGTCGGCAAGACGTTCTCGCAGGAGCCGTACGGCATCGGCCTGCCCCGTGACGACGCCGCGCTGCGCGGCAAGGTGGACGACCTGCTGCAGGCCGCCATCGACGACGGCACCTGGCAGAAGATCTACGACGCCACCCTCGGCAAGTCCGGCTCGGCCGCGACGCCGCCGGCGATCCAGCGCTACTGACACTCCTCTGTGGCCGGTGAGCGCGAGCGCGCGCACCCGCCCCACCCCGTTCCACCCCACCAACGCAACCCCGCGGGGAAGCCCAGATCGGAAAAGACAGGGGGAGGGCAAGAGATGTAAAGGTGCAGTGTA
>NZ_JBEXTZ010000196.1:0-5971 GCF_040614195.1 Amycolatopsis sp. NPDC006125 | reverse complement strand
GACAGCGCGACAGCGCGACAGCGCGACAGCGCGACAGCGCGACAGCGCGACAGCGGCGCCCGCGAGGCGGCGCGGCACGGCGGCGCAGGGCGGCACGGTGGCGTGGCGCGGCAGCACGGCGCGGCGCGGCGGCGCTGTCGCGGCGCGGGGCCGCGCGGCAGCGCGACAGCACAGCGCGGCGAGCCATCCCGACGGCACGCTGGCGCGGCGCGCCGTGGGCCGCGGGCGCGGGGCGCTGCCGGGGTGGGGCGCACCGGCGCGGAATCACGCGGCAGCCCGCTGTCGTGCCGCGCAGCCGCGCCCCGACGTGCGGCCCGCGACCGCCGCTACGGGCAGAACCGGAAGTGCGTGGTCACCCGACGGTCGTCGTCCACCACGTGGAACGCCAGTCCGGGCGGCCGGTCGTAGTCGAGCGGGCCGCCCTCCGTCCAGCCGGCCTCCCCGCCCGGTTCCCACGGCAGGGCCAGCGCCGACACCACCCCGGGCGCCACCACCAGCGGCCGCCCGGCGAAGGTCGTCACCGCGGGCGTGTGCGCGTGCCCGCAGAACAGCCCCACCACGTCCGGGTGCCGCTCCACCACCTCCGCCAGCCGGGCCGCTTCGTGCTGCCGGATTTCGTCCAGCAGCGGGTGGTGCAGCACCGCGGGCGGGTGGTGGAACGCCACGAACGCCGGCCGCCCCGCCGCCTCCGCCAGCACCTCGTCCAGCCAGGCGATCGTCGAGTCGTCCATCCGTCCCGAGCCGCGGCCCGGGATGCTCGTGTCGCACAGCGCGAACACCACGCCGGCCGCCTCGCCGACCTGGTTGACCGGCCCGTCCGACGGCTCCTCGCCGAGCAGCACCGAACGGTAGGCAGGCCGCGAGTCGTGGTTGCCGGGGCAGTGGAACACCGGGTACGGCAACGTGTCCAGCAGCTTCGCGACCTCAGCGTACTCGGCCGGATCGCCGTGATCGGCCAGGTCGCCGGTCACCAGCACCGCGTCCACCGGCCGTGACAACTCCCGCAGGTGCCTCACCACCCGCTCGGCCCGGTCCGCGCTCCGCGAACCGCCGTCGAGGTGCAGATCGGACAGGTGCGCGAGGACCGTCATGGACCGACCCTACCGGCTGCGAAAATTCTTTTCGGCCGGATTCAACAACCTGGGGGCCCCGGCGCGTTGAAGGCCCGTCAACCGAAGATCGAAAGGAACACCGGTGCGGGACCGCTTCGACGATTTCGTGGCGCAGCGCCTCGACCGCCTCCTCCGCTACGCCACGGCCCTGACCTGCGATCCCCACCTCGCGCAGGACGTCGTGCAGGAGACCCTGCTGCGCGCCCAGCACCGCTGGGAACGCATCGCCGGGCTGCAGGCGCCCGAGAGCTACGTGCGCAAGATGATCACCAACGAGTTCCTGTCGTGGCGGCGCCGGAAGGCCTCGCGCAACGTCACCGCCGCCCACAGCACGCTCGACGCCATCGGGACGCCCACCGCCGACCACGCCGAGCACTACGCCGAACGGGACGCCATGCGCGCCCGCATCGCCGCGCTGCCGCGCAAGCAGCGCGCCGCGATCGTGCTCCGGTTCTACGAGGACTGCACCGACGCCGAGATCGCCGAGGCGCTCGGCTGCTCGGCAGGCACCGTCCGCAGCCACATCTCCCGCGCCCTGAGCACGCTGCGCGCCGCCGACGGCGGCCGCCGCCGGGGCCTGCCCGTCACGGAGGCGCTGTCATGACCACCGACCCCACCGAACAGCTGATCCGCTCGGCCCTGCACGCCGAGGCCGACCGCCGCCCCGACCCGCGCGTGGTCCTCGCCGGGCTGCGGCAGGCGCAGCCGCGCCGCAACCGGACACCGCTACTGGTCGTCGCGGCCGCGGCGGTCGTCGCGGTGGCCGTCGCGGCGGTCCTGGTGCCGCGGATGCTCCAGCGCAGCGCACCCGTCGTCGGCACGGCGCCGGCCACCGACCAGACCGTCCTGCTGGCCGGCATGGACGACTACGACACCGCCGACTCGATCGTGCTCGGCCGCTTCGGACGGGACGGCGTCGCCGCGCTCGCCTCGATCCCCCGCGACTCGCTGGTCGACATCCCCGGCTTCGGCCAGGGCAAGCTGAGCAGCGCGTACAGCCGCGGCAAGGAAGCCGCCCAGCAGCAGGGCCGCGACGAGAACGCCGCGGCCGAGGCCGGCGCGCGCACGCTCGTCGACACCGTGCAGCAGCTCACCGGCGCGCACGTCGACCACTACGCCCTGGTCGGCATGGCCGCGTTCGGCCGGCTCACCCACGTCCTGCAGGGCGTCCCGGTCTGCCTGCGCGCGGCCACGCACGACCCGCGTACCGGGGCCTCGTTCCCCGCCGGTGAGCAGGTCCTGGACGAAACGCAGGCGCTGGCCTTCCTCCGGCAACGCGCCGGGCTGGCCAACGGCGACCTCGACCGCATCGCCCGGCTCCATGCCTACCTGCGTTCCGCCGCGGACAAGGTGACCGGCGCGCTCGGCAACCCGGCCTTCGTGTCCGCGCTGATCAGCACCGTGCAGAACAACGTGCGCATCGACCCCGGCTGGGACCTGCTGTCCTTCGCCGCGCTGGTCCGCGACATCCGCCCGGCCGACCTGCGGATCGGGACCGTGCCGATCACCAGCCCGCACCTCGACACGCCGAACGGCGCGGCGATCGGTCTAGCCCCCGGGGAAGTACGCACGTTCGTGGCGAACCTGCCGCACTCGGGCACGTCAGCACCGGATTCCTGCGTGAACTGAACCGCGCGAATCGCGCGCGAACCGTGTCACGGTCGCTCCCGCGGGGTTAGGCTGGCAACCGCCGACGGGAAGGGGACGCGTCCGATGACCGGACCGCGAGCCGAGAACGCGGACGCGGGGCCGACCAGCCCCGCGGCCTTCGGCCTGTCGGACACCGTCCGGGTCGCCGCGGTACTGCGCGCCGAAGCCGAGAACGCGCCCGATTTCGCGGCCGCCGCGCGGGCCGTCGTCCGGCGGCTGCGGGACGGATTCGCCGCCGGGGGACGGCCGATGTCGGCCGAACTGTACACAGTGGACGAAGGCGGGTCCCCGGTGCTCGTCGCGGCGGCCGGTGATCCGCGAACCGGTGGCGCGCCGGCCACGGCGCCCCCGGGCGAACGCTTTCCGGTGGTCCCGTCGCCCGGCGCGCTGGCATTCGGCGGGCCGCTGGCCGGGGGCCGCGCGTTCTGGATCGTGCTGCCGTCCTCGGCCGCGCTGCCCGCGGAGACGGCCCGCTCGATGGCCGTGAGCGTCCGCGCCGGGCTGCTGGCGCACGGTCCGGCCGAGGACCGCGCGGAGGCGCTCGAGGACTACGCCGAGCTGCTGGAGCACACCTCGCGCGTGGAAGGCGCGGCGCTGGAGGACGCGGCCGGCCGGGCAGGCGCCGAGCTCGAACTCGGCGACTCGCTGCAGGCGATCGGGCAGCGGCTCACCGCGCAGCTCGACATCGACACCCTCGTCCAGGACGCCACCGACGCCGCCACGCGCGGCACC
Organism: Amycolatopsis sp. NPDC006125; assembly: GCF_040614195.1. Lineage (NCBI taxonomy): Bacteria > Bacillati > Actinomycetota > Actinomycetes > Pseudonocardiales > Pseudonocardiaceae > Amycolatopsis > Amycolatopsis sp. NPDC006125. Next base: position 2,477 of record NZ_JBEXTZ010000196.1, on the reverse strand, counting down.
GGCGCCGGGTTCGGGGCGTTCTTCTACAACCTGATCGACGAGTTCGGCGAGTCCTACACGCTCTACACGCTGTCCGGGGTCCCGAAAGAGGCCTTCGACGGGTTCCCGATGCCACGCAAGACGGCGGTCTTCGCGCCCACGTTCAACGGCAGCGGGATCGTCCGCAGCGACGACATCACCCAGGACCCGCGCTACGGGCGCAACGAGCCGCACCACGGCATGCCGGAGGGGCACCTGCCGGTGCGCAGCTACCTGGCCGTCCCGGTGATCACGCCGATCACGCGCGAGGTGCTGGGCGGGTTCTTCTTCGCCCACCCCGAGCCGGGGCGGTTCACCGCGCGGCACGAGCAGGTGGCGGCCGGGATCGCGAGCTACACCGCGATCGCGCTGGACAACGCGCGGATGTTCGCGCGGCACCGGTCGATGGCGACCGAGCTGGCGCGCAGCATGCTGCCCGTGGTGCCGGACATCCCCGGCCTGCGGATCGTGTCGCGGTACCTGCCCGCGTCGGCCGGGGCCGAGGTCGGCGGGGACTGGTTCGACGTGATCGAGCTGCCCGGCGGGCGGACGGCGTTCGTGATCGGCGACGTGGTGGGGCGTGGCGTGCCCGCGGCGGCGGTGATGGGCCAGATGCGCACCGCGATCCGGTCGTACGCGCTGCTGGACCTGCCGCCGTCGGACGTGCTGCACAACGTGTCCCAGCTGGCGCGTTCCACCCCTGGCGCCAAGTTCATCACGTGCCTGTACGCGGTGCACGACCCGATCGACGACACCCTCACCTACGCCAACGCCGGCCACCTGCCCGCGGTGCTGATCGCGGCCGACGGGTCGACCCGGCAGATCGCGGAGGCGCTGGGCATGCCGCTGGGCGTCGGCGAGCAGTACCCGCAGGAGCAGACGCCGTTCCCGCCCGGGATGCGGCTCGTGCTGTACACCGACGGGCTGGTGGAGAGCCGGGAGCGGGAGCTCGGCGTGGGCATCGACGCGCTGCTGGCGGAGCTGGCGGCGCTGCCCGGTGCGGGCGACGTGGGCGCGGCGTGCGACGAGCTGATCGGGCGGCTGACCGGCGGCCGCCACGACGACGACGTCGCCCTGCTGTACGTCGAACACCAGGGCGCGAACCGGCGGGTCGCGTCGATGGCGCTGCTGCCGGAGGTGCCGCTGGAAGCCGTGCACGAGTTCGTGGCCGGGCGCATGGCGCGGTGGGGGCTCGCGGACGTGGCCGACCGCGCGGTGAAAGTCGCCTCCGAGCTGGTGTCGAACGCGATGCGGCACGCGTCGGCGCCGCTGACGCTGCGGCTGTTCCACGACGGCGCGCGGCTGACGGTGGACGTCGCCGACCGCACCGGGGCGCTGCCGCACATCCTCGCGTCCGGCGGGATCGAGCACGACGGCCTGCGGATGATCGACGCGGCCGCGGCGCGGTGGGGCACGCGCACCACGCCCAACGGCAAGGTCGTGTGGGCGGAGCTCACGACGAGGTGACCCCGGATCCGGGGAACAACAGGTGTGTAAACCGTGCACAGTGGGTAACCCCCGGCCGACGAGGAACACGCCGAGGGGACTTCGATGCACGCCGGAGACCAACGCCTCCACCGACTGGTGACGGCGCGTTCGCGCAACGCGACGACTTTGAGGCACGTCCTCACCCAGTGGGCGAACGAGGTGGAACTGCCCGACGCCACCACGGACGCGATGGCGCTCGCGGCGTACGAGGCCATGATCAACGTGGTGACCCACGCGTACCCCGCCCAGGCGGACGGCCCGCTGGAGCTGTCCGCGGAGCTGCGTGGCAACGCGGTGGACGTCACGGTGAGCGACCAGGGGCGGTGGCAGCAGCCCGCCGCGGACCCCGGTCCCCTGCACGGTCGCGGGCTGCCGCTGATCCACGCGCTGTCCGACCGGGCGGAGATCGCGTCGACCCCGGAGGGCACGACGGTGCGGATGCGCTGGCCGGTCCCGACCACCCCGACGCGGCTGCGGATGGACGTCGCGCAGGCCCGCTAGGCCACGTCTGACAATGTCTTTGTCCAGGTGATGGTGTCGTGGATGAAGATGGCGGCGCGGTAGAGGGTGGCGAGTTTGTCGTAGCGGGTGGCAATGCCGCGCCATTGTTTGAGCTGGTTGAAGCTGCGTTCGATGACGTTGCGTCCGCGGTAGTCGTGGGCGTGGAAGGCGGGTGGTCGTCCGCCGCGGGAGCCGCGGCGTTTGCGGTGTCGGGCTTGGTCGGCCGGTTCGGGGATGACCGCCTGGATCTTCCGCCGTCGGAGGTGTGTGCGGATGGCGCGGGAGGAGTAGGCCTTGTCTGCGCGCACCCGGTCTGGGCGGGTCCGTGCTCGCCCGCCGCCCTGTCGGGGCACCTGCAGGTGGGCCATCAGCGGTTCGAACATCGGTGAGTCCCCGGCCTGGCCTGGTGTCAGCAGGGTGACCAGTCCCCGCCCGTTCCCGTCGACGACACGGTGGATCTTGGTGGTCCA
>NZ_JBEXTZ010000195.1:0-6008 GCF_040614195.1 Amycolatopsis sp. NPDC006125 | reverse complement strand
CGCGGCGGCGTTCGAAGATGCGGCGGTCGCCTTCGTCGAGGATTTCCCGTGCGGTGTCGGACAGTTCGTACCCGGCGACGCCGCCGACCTTCGCCGCGGTGAGCAGTCCCCGGCGCTTGAGGCGGAAGATCGACGAGCGCACCGAGGGCTCGTCGACCCCGCACTGCGCCAGCAACTGGATGAGCGAGGCGACGCTCATCCAGCCGCCCGCCTCCCGGGCGTAGAGGCCGTAGACGGTGACGATCAGCGCGCGTGGTTTCGGCGCGCGGTCTTCGGGATCGGCAGGCACGCGGCGCAGCTTATCGGGTGCCCTGCTTTCTGACGATTGCTTGACTGTCGTCACGAAGAGAGAATACTTGGCCTATGACCACCGTGGGTCCGGGGCTCAGCCCCTCCGCTCATGTCGACACCTTCTGCCGGGACCACCTCCCGCCGGCGCGGTTGTGGCCCGAACTCCTCCTCGACCTGCCCTACCCGCGACGACTGAACTGCGGGGCCGAACTGCTCGACGCGGTGATCGCCGAGCACGGGCCGGACCGCCGGTGCCTGCTCACCACGGACGGCCGGGCCTGGACCTACGGCGAGCTGCGCGACCAGGTGAACCGCACCGCGTGGGTGCTCACCGAGCAGCTCGGCGTCGTCCCCGGCCGGCGCGTGCTGCTGCGCGGCCCCAACACCCCGGCGCTGGCCGCGTGCTGGCTCGCCGTGATGAAGGCCGGCGCGGTCGCCGTGCCCACCATGCCCCTGCTGCGGGCGGCCGAGCTCACCACCATCGCCGAGATCGCCCAGGTCGGCCTCGCCCTGTGCGATGCGCGCTTCACCGACGAACTGCGCGCCGCGGACCTGCGCGGCGCGCCGGTGGTCACCTACGGATCGGCGGCCCCGGACGATCTGGACGCGCGGACCCGCGGCGCGCCGGTGGAGTTCACCGCCGTCGACACCGCGGCCGACGACGTCGCCCTGCTGGCCTTCACCTCGGGCACCACCGGACGGCCGAAGGCCACCATGCACTTCCACCGCGACATCCTCGCGATCGCCGACACCTTCTCCCGGCACGTCCTCAAACCGCGCCCGGACGACCTGTTCACCGGGACGCCGCCGCTGGCCTTCACCTTCGGCCTCGGCGGGCTGCTGGTCTTCCCGCTGCGCGCCGGCGCGGCCACGCTCCTGATCGAAAAGGCGACCCCCGACCAGCTCGCGGACGCGATCGAGGCCCACGACGTCACGGTCTGCTTCACCGCCCCGACGGCCTACCGCTCGATGCTCCGCTCGGGCCGGGTGCAGGCGCTGGGCCGGTTGCGGCGCGCGGTGTCGGCGGGGGAGCACCTGCCGGAGTCGACCTGGCGTGCCGTGCACGAGGCGACCGGACTGGCGCTCATCGACGGCATCGGCTCCACCGAGATGCTGCACATCTTCGTGTCCGCCGCCGACGACGACATCCGGCCGGGCGCGACCGGCCGCGCCGTCCCCGGCTACCGGGCCGCGATCCTCGACGACCACGGCGAGCCGCTGCCGCCCGGCACGCCCGGCCGTCTCGCCGTGAAGGGCCCGACCGGCTGCCGCTACCTCGCCGACGACCGGCAGGCCGCCTACGTGCAGAACGGCTGGAACATCACCGGCGACACGTTCGTCGCCGACTCCGACGGCTACTTCCACTACCTGGCGCGCAACGACGACATGATCGTCTCCGCCGGCTACAACATCGCCGGCCCGGAGGTGGAGGAAGCGTTGCTCGCGCACGACGCCGTGCAGGAATGCGGAGTGGTCGGCGCCCCGGACACCGAACGCGGGCAGATCGTGAAGGCGTTCGTGGTCCTGCAGCCGGGCGTCGCGGGCGACCTGGATCTGGTGGCCGAGCTCCAGGCCTTCGTCAAGCAGCGCATCGCCCCGTTCAAGTACCCGCGGGCGGTGGAGTTCGTGGACAGCTTGCCGCGCAGCGCGACCGGGAAGCTCCAGCGGTTCAAGCTGCGGCAGCGCGCCGCGCAGGCCGGGTGAGGAGACGAGGATGCGGATCGCGGTCGTCGGCGGTGGCCCGGGCGGGCTGTACTTCGCCGCGCTCGCCCAGCAGCTGAGCCCGGGCGACGAGATCGACGTCTGGGAGCGCAACGCCGCCGACGACACCTTCGGCTTCGGCGTGGTGTTCTCCGACGAGACGCTCGGCGGCATCGAGCACGCCGACGAGTCGGTCTACCGGCAGATGGAGCGTGAGTTCGCCCGCTGGGACGACATCGACGTCCACTACCGGGGCCAGGTGCTGACCAGCGGCGGGCACGGGTTCGCCGCGATGAGCCGGAAACGGCTGCTGCAGATCCTCCAGCAGCGGTGCGCGGAACTCGGTGTGCGGCTGCACTTCCGCACGCTCGCCCCGGACGTCGGCCGGCTCGCCGCGGACTACGACCTCGTGGTCGCCGCCGACGGGGTGAACTCCGCGGTGCGCGCTCGCCACGCCGGCGTGTTCCGCCCGTCGCTGGAGTCCCGCCGCTGCGCCTACATGTGGCTCGGCACGGACAAGGTGTTCGACGCGTTCAAGTTCTACATCGTCGACACCCCCTACGGGGTCATGCAGATCCACGGCTACCCGTTCGACGCGACCGGCAGCACCTTCATCGTCGAGATGGCGGACGAGGTGTGGCAGCGCGCCGGGTTCAAGGCCTTCGCCGACCGCGAGTTCGCGCCCGGCGACTCCGACGAGAAGTCCATCGCGCTGGTGCGGGAACTGTTCGCCGACGTGCTCGGCGACGCCCAGCTGCTGGCGAACAACTCCCGCTGGATCACCTTCACCACCGTGCGCAACCAGCGGTGGCGCCACGGCAACGTCATCCTGCTCGGCGACGCCGCGCACACCGCGCACTTCTCGATCGGCTCCGGCACCAAACTCGCCATGGAGGACGCCCTCGCGCTCGCCGCGGCGCTGCACGAGCAACCGGACGTCGAGCGGGCGCTGGCCGCCTACGAAGCCGAGCGGCGGCCGGTGGTCGAGTCGACGCAGCGGGCCGCGCAGGCGAGTCTGGAGTGGTTCGAGAACCTGGGGCAGTACGTCCACCAGGAGCCGGTGCAGTTCGCCTTCAACATCATGACCCGCAGCCGCCGGGTCACCTACGACAACCTGCGCGTGCGGGACCCGGAGTTCGTCGAGCGGGTGGACGAGTGGTTCGCCCGGCACGAGCAGTGGCGCGGCAACGGCGACGGCGACGTGCGGCCGCCGATGTTCCAGCCGCTGCGGGTGCGCGGGCTGGAGCTGAAGAACCGGGTCGTGGTGTCCCCGATGGACATGTACCGGGCGACCGACGGCCTGCCCGGGGACTTCCACCTCGTCCACCTCGGCGGCAAGGCGCTCGGCTGCGCGGGCCTGGTGATGACGGAGATGGTGTGCGTGTCCGCCACCGGCCGCATCACCCCCGGCTGCACCGGGATCTACACCCCCGAGCAAACGCGGGCGTGGCGGCGGATCACCGATTTCGTGCACACCGAGACCACGGCGAAGATCGGCATCCAGATCGGGCACTCCGGCCGCAAGGGCTCCACGCGGCTGATGTGGGAGGGGATCGACCAGCCGCTGCCGGAGGGCAACTGGCCGGTCGTCGCGCCGTCGCCGCTGCCGTACCGGCCGGGGGTGAACCAGGTGCCGCGGGAACTGACGGTGCGGGACCTCGGCGAGATCCGGCAGCAGTTCACCGACGCGGCGGCGCGCGCCGTCGAGGCCGGGTTCGACTTGCTGGAGCTGCATTGTGCGCACGGGTACCTGCTGTCGTCGTTCATCTCGCCGCTGACGAACCAGCGCACGGATCGCTACGGCGGTTCCCTGCGGGCGCGACTGCGGTTCCCGCTGGAGGTGTTCGCCTCGATGCGCGAGGTGTGGCCGTCCGATCGGCCGATGAGCGTGCGGATTTCGGCCACGGACTGGTGCGACGACGGGATCACGGCCGACGACGCGGTGGAGATCGCGGCCGCCTTCGCCGAGGCGGGTGTGGATCTGGTGGACGTCTCCACGGGCCAGGTCCACCCCGACGAGAAGCCCGCGTTCGGCCGGTCGTACCAGACCCCGTTCGCCGACCGGATCCGCAACCGCACCGGCGTCGCCACGATGGCCGTGGGCGCGATCTCCTCGCACGACGACGTGAATTCGATCCTGCTGGCCGGCCGCGCGGACCTGTGCCTGCTGGGCCGTGCCCACCTCTACGACCCGAACTGGACCCTGCACGCGGCCGCGGAACAGTCCTACACCGGCCCGGGCGTCGACTGGCCGCTGCCGTGGCGCGCGGGTTCCCGCCGCCCCCAAACGGGCCGCACGGAAGGCCCGAAGCCACGCCTGGAACTCATCCGCCACGGCGAACCGGGCACGGCGCACCGCAGGTGGCGGCCCGGGCGGGGGTGAGGCGCCGGAGATTCAGCCGCCGCTGTCGCGTAGTCGCCGGGCGCGCGATTTCCACTCGTGCCTCCGGAGCGCCCACCACACCTCGCTGATGTCCTGGGCCGATTCCAGCTTCCGGCCGCACAGGTGTTTCGCCTGGTTGATCCGGTACCGCACCGTGTTCGGATGGATCACCAGCGCCTTGGCCGCCGCCGCGGTGTTCATGCCGGCGGCGAGGAACGCGTCGAGGGAGGACACGAGTTCCTGCCCGAACTCGCCCTGTGCTAGCAGGGGCCCGAGGATCCGGTCGACCAGGTGGTCGCCGACCCCGTGCTCGGACGCGACCGCCACCCGCAGCGAGAGGTTCTCCAGCGTTTGCGGTCCGGTGCGGCCGAACTCGAGACCGACCTCGATCATCTGGCCCGCGACCCGATGGGATTCGGGGATCTGGGTCAGTTCGACGGCAGGCCCGACGCCGACCGTCGGGCCCTCCCCGGGCAGGCCTTCCCCGGTGAGAATGCCGACCGCCTCGCCCTCCACGACCGCGCCGAACGGCGCCAGCCGGTGCGTGGTGCCCCAGCGCAGGATCGCCTGCAGCAGCTGCGCGGCCGATTCCCCGGTGCCGGGCCGAGCCCGGAACGCGCGGTAGCGGGCCGTGGCGACGAGTCCGAACGAAGCCGCGTGCAGTCCCATGTCGGGCGTGGCGAGTCCATCCCGGAGCAGACGGCGCACGAACTCGACGCGACGGGTCTCCGCGGTGCGCGCCATGTCGAGGTCCTCGTCGCGGTGCGCCACCGCGTACTCGCGGCTGACGAGGTCGTTCACCTCCCACAGGATGCGGACGCCCTCCAGCTGTATCGCGGGTTCGACGCCCAGGCCGGTCGCCGCGCGGATCACGAACTCCCGCAGCGCCTGGAAGGACAGCCGGATGGCGAGCAGGACGTGTTCGATCGGGATTCCGGCGCGGGCCCGTTCCGCGGCCACCGAGACGTCCTGAACCCGCTCGGGGACCTGCCCGTCGGTCAACGAGCGGGACGCGGTCTCGATGTGCTGCCGCAACGACCGGTGCAGCGACGCGCGGGGGACGGCCGCGTAGGTCGGCACCTTCTCGACGATTTCGGTGATGATCTCCCCGGCCAGCCGGTCGGCGTTGTCGCGCAGCAGCCGCGCGAGATCGTCGAAGGCGCCGGCCATGTCCGCGGACTCCCTCATCGGACCTTCCTTCTCGAGCAGCCCGTTGTGCGACGACACAATCAACGGGCTTGTGCGTCAGTGGGTCAGACATGGATCGCACCCGAGTGTCGCACCTAAAGTAGCAGCCAGGCCGCATGTGCGGCGGTTTTCGAGGCGACCGGGACGCCAGTGCTGATCCCGCTTCGGCAACACCCATTGTCGTGGTGCACAACCACGACCTCATCAAAGGAGATGAGCGCCGTGAGCGACCAACCGACGCAGGTGCCGAGCACGACGCTGGCCCGCGTGGCCATGGCGAGCTGTGCCGGCACGACCATCGAGTTCTACGACTTCTTCATCTACGGGACCGCGGCGGCGCTGGTCTTCCCGACGGTGTTCTTCCCCGCGCTCGGTTCGGCGGCCGGGACCGTCGCGTCACTGGCGACCCTCGGCGTCGCTTTCGTCGCGCGGCCGCTCGGCGCGG
>NZ_JBEXTZ010000194.1:0-6057 GCF_040614195.1 Amycolatopsis sp. NPDC006125 | reverse complement strand
GCTCACCCGGCGGCGCGCGGATGTCCGGCTGCACGCTCACCCGGCGCCATGCGCGCACCCGCCACGCGCCCACCCGCGGCGTGGGGTGCCCCGGCTGCCGTTGATCCGGCGGCATGCGGGCGCCCAACCGGGCGCTCACCCGGCGGCGCGCGGATGCCCGGCTGCACGCTCACCCGGCGCCATGCGGGTGCCCGGCCGCACGCTCGCCCGACGGCATGCGCGCACCCGGCCACGCGCCCACCCAACGCCGCATGGGCGCCCGGCTACGCCCTCAACCCGGCCGGCATGCGGGTGCCCCGGCTCCGCGCCCACCCGACGCCGCACGGGCGCCCAGCTACGCCCTCACCCGGCGCCGCGCGGGCGCCCGACTGCACGCACGCCCGGCGCCGCGCGGGTGCCCCGGCAGCGCGCAGCCTCCTCCGCCGGCTGCGTTCGGTTTTTCCGAACACCTCCTGGCTAGAGTGGATCTCATGGAGTTGCGGCAGTTGCGGGCCTTCGTGGCGGTGGCGTCGGCCGGCTCGGTCACCGGTGCGGCCTCGCTGCTCGAGCTGTCGCCTGCGACGGTTTCGGAGCACGTGCGGTCGCTCGAGAGCTCGCTCGGGGTGGTGCTGTTCGAGCGCAAGCCGACCGGTATGGCACTCGCCGAGCGTGGGCGCCTGCTGCTGCCCGAGGCGCGGCGGCTGCTCGACCAGGCCGAGTCGATCCGGCGCCTGGTGAGCGACGAGCGCACCCGCTTCACCGTCGGCGCGCTGGAAACCCTCGTCGCCACGCGGCTGCCCGCCGTCGTCGCCCGGCTCGCGGATCGGCGGCCCGACGTCGACCTGGCGGTGCGGTCCCTGATGCGGCAACCGCTGCTGCGCGCGGTGGCGGACGGTTCGCTCGACGCTGGCCTGCTGCTGGACACCGGAACCGCGCTCGGCACACTGGGCTTCGACGGCGGCGATCTGTCCTTTGTGGATATCGAGACCGTGCGGCTGCTCCTGGTCGCCCGCCCCGGGTACGACGGCGACGCCCTGCTGGTCACCCCGGACGGGTGCTCGTTCCGGATGGCCGCCGACCGGTTGCTGGGCACGGGCGGCAGGCGGCTGGAGTTCGACAGCGTGTCGACGATCCGGTCGTGGGTGGCGCAGGGCCTCGGCGTCGCGCTGCTGCCGGACTTCGCGGTCGGCGGCGACCTCGCGGACGGCACACTCGTCGCGCAGCCGATGGCGGATCCCGCCGAGCTGGCGTTGCGCGTGGTGTGGCGCACCGACCGCGAGGACGACCTGCGCGAGGTCCTCTACGCGATGGCGGCCTGAGCGGCCAGGAACTCCTCGAACGTGGTGCGCCCCGAGGTGTCCGGCGTCAGGTGGTGGCCAGCTCGGTAGGCGCGGGCGGTGGCGCCGGGGAGCGGGACCGGCACGAGCACGCGCCGGCGGCCCCGGTGGCGCAGGTAGCTCCGGGCCAGGTCGGCGAACTCCCGGACCTCGGGCCCGCCCATGTCCGGCGCCCGGCCGGCGGGGTCCTGGAGGGCGAGGTCCGCGAGGCGCGCGGCGACCTCACCCGCGTCGACCGGCTGGAACCGGAACCGGGCGGGGTACAGGACGGCAGGCAGTCGGCGCTGGACCTCCACGATGCGGCACATCAGGTCGTGGAACTGCGTGGCACGCAGGATCGTCCACGGCAGCCCCGACCCGATGACCGCCTCCTCCGCGGCGAGCTTCGCGCGGTAGTACGGGAGCGGGACCCGGTCGACGCCCACGATCGAGATGAACACGACGTGCGGCGTGCCGTGGCGCCGGGCGACGTCGAGGAGCGTCCTGGTCGTGGCGACGTCCTTGCCGCCGAGCGTGGTCGCGCAGTGGACGATCACGTCCGCGCCCGCCACCGCCGCGTCGATGCCCTGTCGGGTGCGGAGGTCGCCGGTGCGCCAGGCGTAGGCCGTGCCGTCCGGCGCCGGACGACGGCTTAGCACCCGGACTTCCCGCTCCGGCGCGAGGAGACGCCGGGCAACGGCCCGGCCGAGAACACCGGTCCCGCCGGTGACGAGGATCGTTTCGCTCATGCTGAGAAGACTCGGCAGGCCACCGAAACGTGACAGCGGCCGGGCGCGAAAGCACCCGGCCGCTGTGTCACATCGTCAGGTCAGCTGCAGCCGGAGGTGGCGCCGCAGCCTTCGCAGGCGTAGCAGGAGCCCGCGGGGCGCATCTTCGTTCCGCAGGTCATGCACAGCGGCGCGTCGGCCGCCTTGCCGAGGTGCAGGTCCATCAGCTCGGCCGTGCTGTGCGCCGCCTGGGGCTGCTCCGCCGGCTCGGCCTTCGCGGGGCTCGAGTCGACCGTGCTGCGCAGCGCCTCCAGGTCGACCTGCTCGGCCGGCTGCGAACCGTAGCCCGTCTCCACCTGCGCGGCGCGCTCGGCCGCGGTGAAGATGCCCAGCTCGGCCCGCTTCTCGTACGGCAGGTAGTCCAGCGCGAGGCGGCGGAACAGGTAGTCCAGCACGCTGGTGGCGATCCGGATGTCCGGGTCGTCCGTCATGCCGGCCGGCTCGAAGCGCAGGTTCGAGAACTTCGAGACGTAGAACTCCAGCGGGATGCCGTACTGCAGGCCCACCGAGATCGACATCGAGAAGGCGTCCATGACACCCGCCAGCGTCGAACCCTGCTTGCCCAGCTTGACGAAGATCTCGCCCAGCCCGTCGTCCGGATACGAACCGGCGTGCAGGTAGCCTTCCGCGCCGCCGACCGTGAAGGACAGGGTCTGGCTCGGGCGCTTCTTCGGCAGCCGCTTGCGGATCGGCTTGTACTCGACGACCTTCTCCGGCTCGACGTCGGCGGTCTCGGCCTTCTTCTTCGCGCTGGACAGCGGCTGGCCGACCTTGCAGTTGTCGCGGTAGATCGCCAGCGCCTTGAGGCCCAGCTTCCAGCCCTGGAAGTAGATCTCCTCGATCTCCTCGACCGTCGCCGTCTCCGGCATGTTGACCGTCTTGGAGATCGCGCCGGACAGGAACGGCTGCACCGCGGACATCATGCGCACGTGGCCCATCGGGGCGATGGACCGCTCGCCGATGGCGCAGTCGTACACCTCGTAGTGCTCCGGGCGCAGGCCCGGCGCGTCGACGACGTGGCCGTGCTCGGCGATGTACTCGACGATCGCCTCGATCTGCTCGTCCTGGTAGCCCAGGGTCTTGAGCGAGCGCGGGATGGTCTGGTTGACGATCTGCATCGAGCCGCCGCCGACGAGCTTCTTGAACTTCACCAGCGAGAAGTCCGGCTCGATACCGGTGGTGTCGCAGTCCATCATGAAGCCGATGGTGCCGGTCGGGGCGAGCACGCTGGCCTGCGCGTTGCGCCAGCCGTTCTTCGCGCCGATCTCGATGCCCTTCTGCCACTCGCGGGTGGCCAGGTCGCGGATCGCCACGTCGTTGGTGTGCATCGTGCGGATCGCGTCGTTGGCCGCGGCGTGCTTGCGCATGACGCGCTGGTGCGCCTCGGCGTTGCGGCTGTAGCCCTCGTACGCGCCGACCACGCCGGCCATCTCGGCCGAGCGGCGGTAGGACGTGCCGGTCATCAGCGACGTGATGCTCGCGGCGAGCGCGCGGCCGCCGTCGGAGTCGTACGCGTGCCCGGTGGCCATCAGCAGCGCGCCCAGGTTGGCGTAGCCGATGCCCAGCTGGCGGAACTTGCGGGTGGTGTCGCCGATCGCCTCGGTCGGGAAGTCCGCGAAGCAGATCGAGATGTCCATCGCGGTGATGACGAACTCGACCGCCTTGACGAACAGCTCACCGTCGAACGTGCCGTCGTCCTTGAGGAACTTCAGCAGGTTCAGCGAAGCCAGGTTGCAGCTGGAGTTGTCCAGGTGCATGTACTCGCTGCACGGGTTCGACGCGGTGATCCGGCCCGACTCGGGGCAGGTGTGCCAGTCGTTGATCGTGTCGTCGTACTGCAGGCCCGGGTCCGCGCACTCCCACGCGGCCTGCGCCATCGAACGGAACAGCTTCCGCGCGTTCACGGTGTCGATGACCTCGCCGGTGAGGCGGGCGCGCAGCCCGAACTCGGCGTCGGACTCGACGGCGCGCATGAACTCGTCGCTGACGCGCACCGAGTTGTTGGCGTTCTGGTACTGCACCGACGTGATGTCGGCGCCGGAGAGGTCCATGTCGAAGCCCGCGTCGCGCAGGACGCGGATCTTCTCCTCCTCGCGCGCCTTGGTCTGGATGAACTCCTCGATGTCCGGGTGGTCGACGTCGAGGACGACCATCTTCGCCGCGCGCCGGGTGGCGCCACCGGACTTGATGGTGCCGGCGGAGGCGTCGGCGCCGCGCATGAAGGACACCGGGCCGGACGCGGTGCCGCCGGAGGACAGCAGCTCCTTGGAGGACCGGATGCGGGAGAGGTTGATGCCCGCGCCGGACCCGCCGCGGAAGATCATCCCCTCTTCCTTGTACCAGTCCAGGATCGACTCCATGGTGTCGTCGACCGCGAGGATGAAGCAGGCGGAGACCTGCTGCTTGGAGGAGGTGCCGACGTTGAACCACACCGGGGAGTTGAAGCTGAAGACCTGGTGCAGCAGCATCCAGGTGAGCTCGTGCTCGAAGATCTCGGCGTCGGTGCCCGTCGCGAAGTAGCCGTGCTCGGTGCCGGCCTTCACGTAGGCGTGCACGACGCGGTCGATGAGCTGCTTGAGGCTGCGCTCGCGCTGCGGACTGCCCACCGCACCGCGGAAGTACTTGCTGGTGACGATGTTGGTCGCGTTCATCGACCAGAACTCGGGGAACTCGACGCCCCGCTGCTCGAAGTTGATCGACCCGTCACGCCAGTTGGTCATGACGACGTCGCGCTGCTCCCAGGCGACCTCGTCGTACGGGTGCACGCCCTCGGTCGTGAACACCCGGCTGATCTTCAGCCCCCGCTTGCCCCGCTTCGCCGACTTGCCGCTCGCCGTGCTCGCACCCACGGTCTCGGTCATCGATTCGTCCCTCCCGCCGCGTGCCGGGCTCATGCCCCGGCCGCGCTTTCGTCGCCGTGCTTGTCTGCCATGGCCTTGCGCAGGTCCGCGATCTCCTTCTCGAAGTCCTCGACCGAGGAGAAGGAGCGGTAGACGCTGGCGAACCGGAGGTAGGCGACCTCGTCGAGTTCCCGCAGCGGCCCGAGGATGGCGAGGCCGACCTCGTGACTCGGGATCTCGGCGACTCCGGCCGCGCGGATCGACTCCTCGACCCGCTGGGCGAGCTGCTGCAACGCGTCGTCGTCGACCGGCCTGCCCTGGCAGGCGCGGCGCACTCCCCGGACCACCTTGTCCCTGCTGAACTGCTCGGTGACCCCGGAACGCTTGACGACCGCCAGCACCATCGTCTCGGACGTGGTGAACCGGCGACCGCACGCCGAGCAGGACCGCCTGCGGCGGATGGCCTGCCCCTCGTCCACTTCCCGCGAGTCGACGACCCGGGAGTCGGCGTGACGGCAGAACGGGCAACGCACTTTCCGAACACCTTCCCCTCTCGTCCCGCGGGTGACATCCACCCCGGCCCGCGCCGCCACGCTACGACTCGAACCTGGTGATCAACATGTGGATATCCGGTGGGTGAACACCCACCGCCTGTGGACAACTCGTCCTCAGTCTACCCCAACTTGTGGACCAACTACAGCCATGTAACTACTAGATATAGCGGTGGACCTTAGAACGCGCGCAGGCGGGGCGCAAGCGACACGAGCGAGTGATGAGGTATGGCGACGGCCTTCACGAGCCCGTGATCACGGAGCCGGATTCGATCGGCACGGTGAGCAACAGACCCGGCACGACCGACTCGGCCGGCAGGTGGTTCAGCTCCTCGATGCGCTCGACCACGGCGCCCGTGTCGCTCCCCGGCGCGTACTGCCGCGCCAGATCCCACAGCGTCTCCCCCGGCGCGACCGCGACGGTGGCCGTCCGCTCCGGGACGTCCGGCGCGAACGACCCGGCGAAAACACCCAACCCGGTGACGGCGAGCGCGATGGCGACCCCGACCGCGGCGAGCCACGGCCACCGCGGCGCGATCCGGCGCGGGCAGGCGGCGACCGGACCGGGACGGCGGCCGGCGAC
>NZ_JBEXTZ010000193.1:0-6161 GCF_040614195.1 Amycolatopsis sp. NPDC006125 | reverse complement strand
CCGCAGGTGGTGTTCCACAAGCTCGTCGCCTCGCCGATCGTGTACCGGGCCACCTGGGTGTCGGGCGAGAACCTGATCCGCGTCAACGTGACGCACAGGCGCATCCGCCCGGCTCATGCCACCTCGCCGGCGCGCGCCGCCTGACCTGCCCCGCACACCGGCGCATCCGCCCGGCTTATGGCACCCCGCAGGCGCGCGCCGCCTGGCCTGCCCTACGCAGGCGCATCCGCCCGGCTCATGCCACCTCGCCGGCGCGCGCCGCCTGGCCGGGCCCCCGCCCCCGCGGGCCCACTCCGCCTGACCTCCCCCGCGCAGGCGCATCCGCCCGCATCCGCTCGACCTGCACCACCCCGCGAGTGCCCGAACACCCCTCTCAAACCTGACATCACCTGATGTTGACATCACCCGATGTCTCTTTTACCGTCGGCGGAGTACCAGGCAGCGAGGAGGCTTCCATGCGTGAGCGAGTCCGGGTGGCGATCATCGGCGCCGGGTTCGGGGGGCTGGGCACCGCGATCGGCCTCAAGCGCGCCGGCATCGACGACTTCGTCGTCCTCGAACGCGCCGCCGACGTGGGCGGCACCTGGCACGCCAACACCTATCCGGGCGCGCAGTGCGACATCCCGTCCATCCTGTACTCGTTCTCGTTCGCGCCGAACCCGCGCTGGAGCCGCCTCTACCCGTACCAGCCGGAGATCCGCGACTACCTGCGCCGCTGCGCCGAAGACTTCGGCATCACGCCCCACCTCCGCCTGCGCCACGAGGTCCGCGAAGCGAGCTGGCGGGACGGAGCCTGGCACATCAGCACCGACCGGGGCGCCTGGGAAGCGCAGGTGCTCGTCGGCGCGATCGGCCCCTTCAGCGAACCCGCGGTGCCGGACCTGCCGGGCCTGAACCGCTTCCGGGGCACCACCTTCCACACGTCCACTTGGGACCACGACCAGAACCTCGACGGCCGGCGCGTCGCGGTCGTCGGCACCGGTGCCTCCGCCGTGCAGATCATCCCGCAGCTTCAGCCGCGGGTCGCGCGCCTCACCGTCTTCCAGCGCACCCCGACCTGGATCATGCCCCACCCGGACCGCCCGGTCACCGGTCTGCCGCGCCGCCTCCTCGGCCAGGTCCCCGGCGCGCTGAGCCTCGCCCGCACCGGGTTCGACCTGGTGCAGGAAGCCCTCGTGCCGGGCCTGGTGCACCAGCCGCTGCTGCTCAAGGGCATGGAGGCCGTCGCCCGCGCCCACCTGCGCCGCCAGGTCCGCGACCCGCGGCTGCGCGCCAAGCTCACCCCGTCCTACGCGTTCGGCTGCAAGCGCCCCACCTTCTCCAACGCCTACTACCCGGCGCTGGCCCAGCCCAACACCGACGTCGTCACCGAGCCGATCAAGGAGGTGACCGAACGCGGCATCGTCACCGGCGACGGCGCCGAGCACCCGGCCGACACGATCGTTTTCGGCACCGGTTTCCGCATGACCGACCACCCCGGCTTCACCCGGCTGCGCGGCCGGGACGGCCGCACCCTGGCCGAGGTCTGGAACGGCAGCCCGCGCGCCTACCTGGGCACCACGGTCGCCGGCTTCCCCAACTTCTTCCTGCTGCTCGGGCCGAACTCGGTCGTCTACACCTCCCAGGTCGTCACGATCGAAGCCCAGGTCGCCTACATCCTCGACTGCCTTCGCGAAATGGACCGAAGAGGACTGTCCACACTGGAGGTGAAGGCGACGGCGCAGCAGGACTACGTGCGGCGCGTCGATCACGGCCTGCGCAACTCCGTGTGGAACACCGGCGGCTGCCGCAGCTACTACCTCGACTCCGCGGGCCGCAACTTCACCTTCTTCCCCGGTTTCAACCGCACCTTCCGTGCCACCACCCGGCGGGTCGACCTCGCCGACTACCACCTGGAGAGGACGGCGTGATGTTCCGCATCGGCAAACCCCGCATCGACCCCCGCGGCGCCCGGCGCTACACGGAGGAGGCCTACGCGATCGCCGCGCGCGACGTGCACTTCTCCTGGGACGACGTGCCGCTGCACTACATCCCCGGCGAGCCCATGGCCACGCACCTGATCAACGTGATGCACCTGGTGCTCCCCGAGGGCGAGCGCGCCATGTCGGCGGCACTGGCCGAGGCGCTGCCGCTGATCGACGACCCGCGGCTGCGCGAGGAGGTCACCGGTTTCGTCGGGCAGGAAGCCGTGCACGCCTCGTCCCACGAAGGCGCCCGGGGCCACCTCGCCGAGCTCGGCCTGCCCGTCGAACCGGTCGCCCGCAAGATGGACTGGCTCGTCGACCGGGTCCTCGGCGACCACGGCCTGTCCGGCAAGGCTAAGCACGCGTGGCTGTGCGAGCGGCTCGGCCTGTTCGCCGCGATGGAGCACTACACGGCGGTGGTGGGGGAGTGGCTGCTCGGCGCCGACCACCTGGAGCGCGCAGGCATGCACCCGGTCATGCTGGACCTGATCCGCTGGCACGGCGCGGAGGAGGTCGAGCACCGCAACGTCGCCTTCGACGCCTTCATGCACGTCGACGGCGGCTACGCCCGCCGCGTGCGCACGGCGTTGATCGCCAGCTTCACCCTCGCCGTGCTGTTCGTCGGCACCGGCCGCTACCTCTACAACGCCGATCCCACCCAGGACAAGGGCGGGCCGTGGTGGCGCGAACTGATCAGCGCCACCCGCCGCGGCGTGACGCCCAAGCTGTCGATCTTCCTCACCGAGATCCCGAAGTACCTGCGGCCCAGCTTCCACCCGTCGCAGATGGGCAGCATGGACAAGGCCGTCCGCTACCTGGCCCAGTCGCCGGCCGCCAACGCCGCATGACCACCGCGGGCATGCGCCTGGCCGCGGCGGCCAGCGGCACGTACCGGCGGGTGTTCGCCGCCGGGCCGGTCGCGCCGCTGCTGTCGCGGCCGAATCCGGTGCGGCGCACCGGTTACGACCTCGACGTCGTGGTCCAGCGGGTGCGGCAGGAGGCCGAGGACGTCGTCAGCCTGACGTTGGCGGGCGACGACCTGCCGGCGTGGCTGCCGGGCGCGCACCTGGACGTGTTCCTGCCGTCGGGGCTCCAGCGCGCGTATTCGTTGTGCGGCGATCCGGCCGAAGCGACTTACCGCATCGCCGTGCGGCGTCTCGGTGCGGGCTCGCGGGAGATGCACGACCTGCGAGAAGGCGACCGGCTCCGGGTGCGCGGGCCGCGCAATGCGTTTTCCCTGGTCGGGAACGCGCCGTCCTACCTGTTCGTCGCCGCGGGCATCGGCATCACGCCGATCCTGCCGATGGTCCGTGCCCGCCGCGGTCTCCTTGTCTACTTAGGACGGTCAAGGGCGACCATGCCGTTCCTGTCCGAACTGGACGACGCCGAGGTCCGCCCCGACGACGAGTGCGGTCCGCCCGACCTGCGGGAGATCCTCTCCCTCGCCGAGCCGGGGGCCGCGGTCTACCTGTGTGGTCCGCCGCCGTTGACGGCCGGGGCGCAGCGGATCCTGCGCGCGATCAACCCCACGGCGTCCCTGCACACCGAGCGGTTCAGCCCGCCGGTGGTGGAGGGCGGGAGGCCGTTCGAGGTCCACCTGCGTCGCAGTGGGAAGACGGTGGAGGTGGGTGCGGAAGAAAGCGCTCTCGCCGCGATCGGCCGGGTGCTGGACGTGCCGTACTCGTGCCGTCAGGGGTTCTGCGGCACCTGCAAGGTCCGCGTGCTCGACGGCGAGGTGGATCACCGCGACCGTCTGCTCACCCCAGCCGAACGCGACGACGCGATGCTCGTCTGCGTCTCCCGCGCCACCGGCCGTCTCGTTCTCGATCTCTGAGGAGTGTCATGACTGTCGTCGACCACGACGTGACCACCGGCGTCACGGCCGCCGTGCAGGGAGCGCGAGCGGCCGCGCCGGGCTGGGCCGAGCTCGGCTTCACCGGGCGGTCCCGGCGCTTGCGAGCCTGGCGGCGGGCCATCGCCCGGGGCGCGACCGAGCTGGCCGGGCTGATCCACCGCGAGATGGGCAAACCGCTGCCGGACGCGATGCTGGAGATCGCGATGGCTCTGGAGCACCTGGCGTGGGCCGAACGCAATGCCGAGGCCGTGCTCGGCCCGCGCACGGTGCGGCCCGGCGCGCTCACCGCCAACCACAAGTGCGTGGTCGAGTACCGGCCCTACGGCGTGGTCGGTGTGATCGGGCCGTGGAACTACCCGGTCTTCACGCCGCTGGGCTCGATCGCGGCCGCGCTCGCCGCGGGCAACACGGTGGTGTTCAAGCCCAGCGAGTACACGCCCGAGGTCGGCCGCTGGCTGGGCGAGGCGTTCGGCGACGCGTCGGTGCTGGGGGTCGTCACCGGCGACGGCCGAACCGGCGCCGCGTTGTGCCGGTCCGGTGTGGACAAGATCGGCTTCACCGGCTCCACCGCGACCGGCCGCCGGGTCATGGCCGCCTGCGCCGAGTCGGTCACGCCGGTGCTGATGGAGTGCGGCGGCAAGGACGCCCTGCTCGTGGACGCCGACGCCGATTTGGACGCGGCCGCGGACGCCGCGGTGTGGGGCGGCATGTCCAACGCCGGTCAGACCTGCCTGGCGGTCGAGCGGGTGTACGTCCACCGGGACGTGCATGACGCGTTCCTGGAGAAGGTCGTCGCTCTGGCGCGTGGGGTGCGGGCCGGCGAGCACATCGGGCCGGTCACCATGCCCGGCCAGGTGGAGGTCATCGACAGCCACATCCGCGACGCGCTGGACCGCGGCGGCCGCGCGGTGCTGGGCGGGCCGGACGCCGTGCGGGGCCGGTTCGTCGAGCCGACGATCCTCACCGGCGTGCCCGAGGACAGCGCCGCGGTCACCGAGGAGACGTTCGGGCCCACGCTGACCGTGACCGCGGTCGCCGACATGGACGAAGCGGTCGAACTCACCAACCGCAGCCGGTACGGGCTCGGCGCGACGGTCTTCTCCCGCCGTAACGGCGAGGCGATCGCGCGGCGGATCCGGTCCGGCGCCGTGTCGGTCAACGCCTTCGTCGCGCACGCGACCGTGCCCGCGCTGCCGCTGGGCGGCACTGGGGCGTCCGGCTTCGGGCGGGTGCACGGCGCGGACGGGCTGCGTGAGTTCGCCTACCCGCGCGCGACCACCGCGCAGCGGTTCCCGTCACCGGTGCCGTTGACGTCGTTCCGCCGGCCGCCGTGGGCGGACACGCTGGTGCGGGTGCTGATCGCGGTCCGGCACGGGTGGCGGTGACCGTAGTGCTCGCGACACTGCGCGACCTCGGACTACCGCTCCCCGGCGGGCGGACCTACCGCGTCGCGGGACGGACGGTGCTGATCACCGGCGGCGGCGCCGGCATCGGGCGGGCGCTCGCGCGGGTCCTGCACGCGCGGGGCGCGGTGGTGGCGCTCGTCGACCGCGACGGCGCCGCGCTGGAGGCGGCCGCGGAGGAACTGGGGGACCGGGTGCTCACCGCGGTCGCCGACGTGCGGGACCGGGACGGGATCGCGTCGGCGGTGCGGGGTCTGGCCGGCCGCGCGGGCGGGCTGGACGTGGTCGTCGCCAACGCCGGGGTCACCCCGCCGCCCGCGACGCTGCGGCAGATCGAGCCGGGCGAGTTCGACCGGGTGCTGGCGGTCAACGTCACCGGCGCGTTCAACACCGTGCGGCCCGCGCTGGACCACCTGATCGCCCGGCGGGGGCACGTGGTGGTGGTGTCCTCGGCGGCGGCTTTCGTGCCCGGCCCTGGCGGCGCGGCGTACATGGTGAGCAAGGCGGCGGCCGAACAGCTGGGCCGCGCGTTGCGGCTGGAGCTGGCCGGGCACGGCGTGACGGCCGGGGTCGCCTACTTCGGGGTCGTCGACACGCAACTGGCGCGCACCACCCTCGACGACGACCCGCTCGGGCAGGCGCTGGAGAAACGCCTGCCGCGGCCGCTGCGCCGCCGCATCACGGCGACGGAGGCGGCCACCGTGCTGGCCGACGCGATCGCCCGCCGCGCGGGGCGCACGCTCGCGCCGGCGGCGTGGCAGCCGTGGGCGCTGCTGCGCGGGGTGGTGAACGTGGCCGCGGACGCCTACCTAGCCGCCGACCGGACGACGCAGGCGCTGATCCGGACCGGGACCGCGGTGAGCGCGTCGGCGAAGTTGTGGATGGTGTCGCCCAGCAGCGCGACCGAGCCGGTGAACAACACGACGACCAGCTGCGCGG
>NZ_JBEXTZ010000192.1:0-6253 GCF_040614195.1 Amycolatopsis sp. NPDC006125 | reverse complement strand
GGGGTCGAAAGATCGCCCGCGGCGAGATCTGAACCTGCTGGTCAGGGGCTTGTTGTGGGCCCGGAGAGACTCGAACTCTCACTGGCATGGACCTAAACCATGTGCCTCTGCCAATTGGGCTACGGGCCCCGACGCCACCAGCCTAGCGCCCGGGCCTCGTACGGCGTGGCCGGTGCCGCCCGTCGCGGGCCGTGATCTACGGTTGTGCCCTGCGAAGGTGAGGAGGACCTGTGGCTCGCGACCCGGACACCATCGAGCGGGAGATCGTGAAGGCCCGCGAAGCGCTTGCGTCGACGTTGGATCAGCTGGGCGAGAAGGCCAGCCCCAAGCGGCTGGCCGACAACGCCAAGACGACCCTGCGCACGAAGTTCGACGACCCCAAAGTCAAGTTCCCGCTGATCGGGGTCGGCGTGCTCGTCGCCGCACTGCTGGTGCGCAAGCTCTTCCGCTGAGGGCTCAGGCCCGCGCGGCCGGCGTGCTCGCGGCCGCGGTCACCTTGATCGACGAGGTGGCCGCCGGCTGCGGCGCCGCCGGCTTCGCGGCCGTCAGCGCGTCCCCGATGTCCGCCGTCAGCTTCGCCTTCGGCTTCTTCTCCGGCTTGGACGCCGGCTGCTCTGGTACATCAGCCGGTGCCTCCTCCGCCGTCGACGCCTCCGCGGGCGCGGCTGGCTCCGGAACCTCGATCGGCGCCGGCTCGGGCCGCGTCAGCCGCGCGGTCATGTACGCGGCCGTGAACTCCAGCGCGCTGCCGTTCAGCAGGTGGACGACGGTGGCCCCCTTCGCCTCCGCGCCCAGCTCCTCGACGAACTGGTCGACCCGGTCCCGCGCCGCGATGATGCCCGGCGCCCGCGCGGTCAGGCTCCTGCCATGGCCGGTCACGGTGACCGCCCAGTCGTCGTCCTCCGGCACGTAGATCGCCGTGATCGGTACCGCCATGAGTCTCACACCCCTGCCGCTCTCGGCTGCAACTCCACTTTGAGGGAGCAATCCGAAGCCTCTTCATGACGCCGATCGCGTTCATCCGATCGGGCGTGCTTCTGCCGCCATTTGCTTAACGCTCTGTCAGCTTCTATCGATACATCAACAGAACTCTGCGTGACAAGTTCTGGGCGAAACTGTGCGATGCGTGACGACCGGATGGAGCAACCACCTGCGGATACGCGTGATCACTGAGCGCGAAGACCAAGTCCCGCCCACAGGACCTCCATCGCGAGGTCGGTAGCCAGATCGGGTGTCACCTCGTCGTGCTGCTCGCACCAGATGGCGAGCCGCTCGCACGCCCCGACGACGAGCTCGGCCGTCGCCTCCAGCAGGAGGTGTCCCGCCTCGCCGGCGTCGAAGTACTGCGCCATCAGCTTCGCGATCAGGTCCGTCTGCTGGCGCCGGGTGTCCTCCAGCGCGTCCGAGGCCGACGTGCCGATCAGGGCGAGCTCGTGGCGCAGCAGCGACCAGCCCTGCCGCCGCTCGCGCGCGAACACGAAGAACGCCCGCAACCCGCTGCGCAGCGCCTCGCGCGCGTCCGTCTGGCCGGCCACCGCACGCTCGGTCACCTCGCGCAGCTCGGCCCTGGCCTGCGCGACGCACGCCAGCAGCAGGCCTTCCTTCGAGTTGAAGTACTCGTAGAGCATCGGCTTGGACACGCCCACCCGCTCGGCGATCTCGTCCATCGACGCCGCGGCGAACCCGCGCTCGGCGAACACCGCTTCCGCGACCTCGAGCATCTGCTGCTCGCGCTGGGCTCGGGGCATGCGTTTGCGACGGGTCGGCCCGGTCATGAAACTGACTCTACCGGAGGTAACCTACTCCGAGTAAGATGGACTCGCGGTAACACCTAATGCTCAGTGTGGAGGAAGGTACATGGCAGAGCACACGCGAACGGGCGTGATCATCGTCGGCACCGGGTTCTCCGGCCTGGGCATGGCGATCCAGCTGCGCAAGGAGGGCCGCGAGGACTTCGTCATCCTGGAGAAGGCGGACGACGTCGGCGGCACCTGGCGCGACAACACCTACCCGGGCTGCGCCTGCGACATCCAGTCGCACATGTACTCGTTCTCCTTCGAGCAGAACCCGAACTGGAGCCGCTCGTTCTCGCCACAGCCGGAGATCTGGGACTACCTGCGCGGTGTCGCGCGCAAGTACGACCTGTACGAGCGCACCCGGTTCGGCCAGGAGATGACCGGCGCCCGCTGGGACCCGGACGAGCACCGCTGGCACGTCACCACCAAGAACGGCGACACGTTCAGCGGCCGGTTCCTGGTCAACGGCGTCGGCGCGCTGCACCTGCCGCAGATCCCGGACCTCAAGGGCATCGAGCGGTTCCAGGGCAAGACCTTCCACTCGGCGCAGTGGGACCACGACTACGACCTGCGCGGCAAGCGCGTCGCGGTCGTGGGCACCGGCGCCAGCGCGATCCAGTTCATCCCGGCCATCGCGCCCGAGGTCGAGCAGTTGCACGTCTTCCAGCGCACGCCGGCGTGGGTGATGCCGAAGCCGGACCACGCGATGCCGGAGTGGGCCAAGTCGGTGTTCGCGAAGGTCCCCGGCACGCAGCGCGCCTACCGCAACCTCCTGTACTGGATGCTGGAGGCCCGCGCGATCGGCTTCAACGGCCACCAGGGCCTGATGAAGGTCGCGCAGAAGCTCGCGAAGTCCAACATCGACAAGCACATCGACGACCCGGCGCTGCGCGCGAAGCTGACGCCGGACTACGTGATGGGCTGCAAGCGCGTGCTGATCTCCAACGACTACTACCCGGCGCTGAACCGGGACAACGTGGACGTGATCACGAACGGCGTCGCCGAGGTCACCGAGACCGGCGTGATCGACACGGCGGGTGTCGAGCGCGAGGTCGACGCGATCATCTTCGGCACCGGCTTCCACGTCACCGACGCGTTCGACAACCTGGACATCATCGGGGTGGAGGGCCGCAAGCTCAACAAGGAGTGGGCGACCGAGGGGATGCGGACCCACCTCGGCATCACGGTCAACGGGTTCCCGAACATGTTCTTCCTGCTCGGGCCGAACACCGGGCTGGGGCACAACTCGGTCGTGTTCATGATCGAGTCGCAGATCCGCTACGTCGCCGAGGCGATCCGGCTGGTGGAGCAGACCGGCGCCGGTGCGCTGGAGCCGCGGGCCGAGGTGCAGGAGCGGTTCAACGCCGAGATCCAGCACAAGCTGGCCAAGGGCGTGTGGACGCAGGGCGGCTGCAAGAGCTGGTACCTCGACGCGAAGGGCGTGAACCGGACGATCTGGCCCGGCTTCACCTGGCGGTACTGGCTGAACACGCGAAAGCTGCGGCCGTCCGACTTCGAGCTGGTCGGCCGCGACTGACTCGTGACGCCTTGCCGGAGTGCGGCCCGGTCGGGGTCGGGCTCCGGATTGGCGGCGCGCCGGAGATTGCGCGCAGGCGGTCCCGCGGTGAGGTTGCGCAGCTGGGTCATGCACGACATTGGCCGCCCGTTGGAGGCACATCTCGCACGGTGCCGTGTTGGCTTTGTCCTGCCGGAGTGCGGCCCGGTTGGGGTCGTGCTCCGGCCGGGAGTGTCAGTCGTCTTCCGCGTCGGAGATCGCGCGTAGGCGGTTCAGCGGTGCGGGCGGAGGGCGGTGAGGTTGACGGCTGGGCCGCCCACGCCATGGCCGCGGTCGAGGTTCACCTCACGCGATGCCGGGCTGGCAGAGGTTGTTTTGCCGGAGTGCGGCCCGGTTGGGGTCGCGCTCCGGGCGGGAGTGTCAGTCGTCCTCAACGTCGGAGATCGTGCAGGCGGTCCAGCAGTTCGGGGACGATGACGTTGCCATCCGCGACATGGCTGCCCGGTCCAGGTGTACCTCGTGCGGCGCGCTGACCTGGCGGAGTTTTGTCCTGCCGGAGTGCAATCCGCGTGGGGTCGCGCTCCGGCCGGGACGTCAGTCGTCTTCCATGTCGGAGATTGCGGGTAGGCGGTTCGGCGGTGCGTTGGCGGTGAGGTTGCACAGCTGCGCATCCACGCCGTGGTCGCCCGGTTGACGCGCACGTCGCGGCGCCGGGTTGGCGGAGTTTTGTCCTGCCGGAGTGCGATCCGCGTGACGGTGCGCTCCGGCAGGAACGTCAGTCGTCTTCTACGCCGGAGATTGCGCGTAGGCGGTCCAGCAGTTCGGGCACAGTGAGGTTGCACAGCTGGGCCATCCACGACATGGCCGCCCGGTCCAGGCGCACCTCGCGCGCCGCGCCGGGCTGGCGCAGTCTGCCCTCCGCCCACCGCCGCAGCGGCAGCAGCTCGGTCCGCTCGTCGGCGACGATCCGGGTCAGGTCCAGCCGCACCTTGCCCGGCTCGTCGGCGAAGACGCGCCGGTGCACGCGGGCCAGCAGGTCCTGCGGCAGCTCGTCCATTGCGAGGCACAGCTCGACGAGCCGC
This sequence comes from Amycolatopsis sp. NPDC006125, assembly GCF_040614195.1. Classification (NCBI taxonomy): domain Bacteria; kingdom Bacillati; phylum Actinomycetota; class Actinomycetes; order Pseudonocardiales; family Pseudonocardiaceae; genus Amycolatopsis; species Amycolatopsis sp. NPDC006125. The sequence continues at coordinate 1,859 of NZ_JBEXTZ010000192.1, read as the reverse complement.
ACCACCGAGCACTGGCGCGTGCCCAGTTCGTAGGTCGCCAGCGTCTGCAGCGAGATGTCGCTCTGCAGGTGCTGATTCAGCTCCTTGCGCGTCCAGCCTCGTCGCCGGCGCAGCTTGCGGAGTTCCTCCCCCAGGATTCGCTGGTAGAGGTCATTGTCGATGCGCACTCCCCGTCCCCTGCCCTGACCTTGCGTCGCGCCGCACCCCTGCTCTGGCACGTCCGGTCGAACTCCAGCGGTGTTCACGGGTATGTAAGTCGCTGAGTGCGGGTTCCTTACGCGACTTTGCCCAGTCCGTTTCATTTGACCGGCGTTATTAGGCCGATCGGGCTAACCCGGGGTGGGCTGGACGGTGTGGTCAGTTGACGCAGGTGATGCCGTTGGCGGTGATCGGCTCGTCGCTGCCCGGCGCAGGGGCCTGGGTGCTCGCGGGCGGTGCGGCGGCCGCCTGCTGGACCACGCGCGACGGGGACGTCGAGTAGTCGCTGCCGACGAGCACGACGACATGCCCCTTGGTCACGGTCGGGTCCTGCTCGATCGTCGCGCCCGAGCCGAGTGCGTCGGCGACCTGCTGGGCCGCCTCCTGGCCGCCTGCCGGGTAGCGGACCACGGTCGACTTGCGCGAGGTGGTGTTCGAGGTCTGGCCGCCGGTGAAGCCCTTGCCGGTGAGGCTCTGCAGGACCGTGGACGCGAGCCCCTCGCGGCCGGTTCCGTTTCGGACGTCCACAGTGGTCGCCGACTTGGCCGGACCGGTCTCGGCGGGCTGTGCGGACTGGGCCGGGGCGGTCAGGCCCCGGACGAACTCCCGGATCTGGTTCGGGTCGACCTGGATGGCCTGCCCGTCATCCGGGGTGCTGTAGTCCATGTTGACCACCGGGATGGTGCGGAACTCCAGCTGCCCGCCGGTGAGACCCTTCATCTGCTGGGCGAACCCGAGGATGTCCCAGCCCTGGTTGAGCACCACGGACTTCTTGACCGCGTCGGTGAGGCTGTTCAGCTTGCCCGGATCGGCGAGGGTGCCTGCCGACAGCACCTTGCGCGCCATCCCGGCCATGAACACCTGCTGACGCACGACCCGGTCGAGGTCGCCGCGCGGAAGACCGTGCCGCTGCCGGACGAACTCGAGCGCCTCGACACCGGAGATCGTGTGCTGCCCCTTGGTGAACTTCGCGCCCGAGTACGGGTCGTTGACGTTCTCCTTTAGGCACACGTCCACGCCGCCGATGGCCTTGGTGATCTCGGAGAAGCCGAGCAGGTTGACCGAGGCGTAGTTGTCGATCGTCGAGCCGGTCAGCTGCTCGACGGTCTGGATGAGGGTCTTGGCCCCGGCCTGGTTGGACTGCACCTCGATGGACTTGGCGTCGGTCTCGCCCTCTTCCTGCAGTTTCCGGCGCTCCGCGGCCTTCGCGCGGGCGTACGCGGAGTTGATCTTGTGCTTGCCGAAGCCGGGGATGTTGACGTAGGAGTCGCGGGGCAGCGAGACCGCGACGGCCTTGCTGCCGTCGTTGGGGATGTGGACCATGATCAGCGTGTCGGTGTTCTCCTCGCCGTCCGCGACACCGGCGCGGAGCTGGGCGAGGAGGTCCGCCGGCAGCGGGTTGCCCTGCGCGTCGGTGCGGCTGTCCATGCCGACCAGGAGGATGTCGCGGGCCCCGTCGGCGGGCTGGTTCGCGTCGATCACGTCCGTGGTGGTGAGGCCGTTGACCAGGCCCTGCATCGCCGCCCACGCGTAGCCGGTGAGGCTCATGACCAGCAGGGACACCAGCCCCACGGCGACCTTCGCGCCCCGGCGCGACGAGCGCCTCGGCGGCGGTGGCGGCGGACGGCGGCGGATCTGGGCGGGCGCGGCCCGGTCGCGGG
>NZ_JBEXTZ010000191.1:0-6500 GCF_040614195.1 Amycolatopsis sp. NPDC006125 | reverse complement strand
GGTCGGAAGGTGACGTTCGGCGCCGTAAGGCGCACCGCCGGGTGGTCATCCCGTCGCCTTCCGGTTTGTGCATATCACCTTGAGCCAGGGCCGCAAGGTTGGCATGTCAACTCGCGCGAGCACGGATGTTGCGGCCCTGGCTCAAGGTGATCGTCCAGTGTCAGGCGACGGGATGACCACCCAGCTACCTTGGTGGCGTGGTGAGACCCGCCACCGCGGGGAAAATCGCTGGACCGTGATCCGTACACTGGGTCTCGTGGACGTCCAGTTGGAGTAGCTCCGGGCCGCCTGTTCGGCAGGCCCGTCGATGCCACCCGTCCACCCCCGCCATCCGGGAGTTCTCTTGATCACGGCCACCGGCCTCGAACTGCGCGCCGGGTCGCGCATTCTGCTTTCCGACACCACCCTGCGCATCCAGCCGGGCGATCGCATCGGCCTGGTCGGGCGCAACGGCGCCGGCAAGACCACCACCCTGAAGGTCCTCGCGGGCGAGGGCGAGCCCTACGCGGGCGAGGTGCGCCGCGGCAGCGAGCTCGGCTACCTGCCCCAGGACCCGCGCGAAGGTGACCTCTCCGTCACGGCCAAGGACCGCGTCCTGTCCGCCCGCGGCCTCGACACCCTGCTGCGCGACATGGAGAAGGCCCAGACCGCCATGTCGGAGCTGGTCGACGACGCCGAGCGGGACAAGGCGATCCGCCGCTACGGCCGCCTCGAGGAGCGCTTCGCCTCCCTGGGCGGGTACGCCGCCGAGAGCGAGGCCGCCCGCATCTGCGCCAACCTCGGCCTGGCCGACCGCGTCCTCGCCCAGCCGCTGCGCACCCTCTCCGGCGGTCAGCGCCGCCGCGTCGAGCTGGCCCGCATCCTGTTCGCCGCCTCCGACGTGGGGGCCTCCGGCCGCTCCGACACCATCCTGCTGCTCGACGAGCCGACCAACCACCTCGACGCCGACTCGATCAACTGGCTGCGCGGCTTCCTCAAGGGCCACGAGGGCGGTCTCGTGGTGATCAGCCACGACGTCGAACTGCTGGCCGAGGTCGTCAACAAGGTCTGGTTCCTCGACGCCACCCGCGGCGAGCTGGACAACTACAACATGACCTGGAACCGCTACCTGGAAGCGCGCGCGACCGACGAGAAGCGCCGCCGCCGGGAGCGGGCCAACGCGGAGAAGAAGGCCGCCGCCCTGCAGGCACAGGCCGCGAAACTCGGCGCGAAGGCCACGAAGGCCGTCGCGGCGAAGAACATGGCCCGCCGCGCCGAGCAGATGCTCGCGAGCCTGGACGACCAGCGCCAGGCCGACAAGGTCGCGCACATCAAGTTCCCGGCCCCGGCCCCGTGCGGGCGCACCCCGCTCACCGCCGACGGACTGTCCAAATCGTACGGCTCGCTGGAGATCTTCACCGGCGTCGACCTCGCGATCGACCGCGGCACCAAGGTCGTCGTGCTCGGCCTCAACGGTGCGGGCAAGACCACCCTGCTGCGCCTGCTCGGCGGCATGGAGAAACCCGACACCGGCAGCGTCGTGGCCGGCCACGGGCTGCGCCTCGGCTACTACGCGCAGGAACACGAGACGCTCGACCACGACGCCAGCGTGTGGGAGAACATCCGCCACCTCGCCCCCGACACCGGCGCGCAGGAGCTGCGGAACCTGCTGGGCTCGTTCCTGTTCACCGGTGAGCAACTCGACCAGCCCGCGGGCACCCTTTCCGGTGGTGAGAAGACCCGGCTCGCGCTCGCGGGCCTGGTGTCCAGCGCCGCCAACGTGCTGCTGCTCGACGAGCCGACCAACAACCTCGACCCGGCCAGCCGCGAACAGGTCCTCAACGCCCTGCGCAGCTACACCGGCGCCGTCGTGCTGGTCACCCACGACCCGGGCGCGGTCGAGGCGCTGGAGCCCGAGCGCGTGATCCTGTTGCCCGACGGCACGGAGGATCACTGGTCGGATGATTACTTGGAACTCGTCCAGTTGGCATGAGGTAAACAAAGGCTCGATTGCTTAGTTGGACTAGGCAACAACCTTGAATGGCGCAATTTTTCCGCCATTGGGCAGGTTTTTCGCCCGTCGTCTGGCAAATTCCCGGTTCGTGTTCGATCATTGCGTGACGAGGCCCACTGTGGCCTGCCAACGCGATCTGGTGGAAGGCGGAACGACGTGGCTGACCTGAAGAAGGGCGCGCGGATCACCGGCAGTACGCGTGACAAGCTGGCCGCTGACCTGAAGAAGAAATACGAGAAGGGTGCCAGCATTCGAGCCCTGGCCGAGTCGACCGGACGCTCGTACGGCTTTGTGCACCGCGTGCTTTCCGAATCCGGTGTGCAGTTGCGCGGACGCGGCGGGGCGACGCGCGCTAAGAAGAAGTAGGCCGGGCACCTCCGGCCTCGGCGCGGCGGAAGCACAACATCGCACCGAGGAGCACGGACGGGTACACCAGGTACCCGAAGCGCGTCGCAGGCGTCAGGAGCGTGAACGCTCCCAGCCCGACGGCGATGCGCCACAACGCGTCCGACCCCGCGACGGGCGGACGCCGCAGCAACCAGACGAGGATCGCGGCAGCGGCGCCCGCGAGCAGGACGAACGCGGCCACTTTCCCGGCCGGTCCGGTACTGGCGATGAGATAGCCCGGCAGCGGGCTCGCCGCCGGTGACGTCACCTGGCCCAGGCCGGCCGGGAACCGGATCACGTGCTCCACGAACGCCCGCGGGTTCACCAGGAACACCGGGATGTTGAGCACCGCGCACGCGACCACCGTCGTGGTGAGGAAGCGCGCCAGGGCCCTGCCGCCCAGGCGGGCGAAGACGAGCACGGCCAGCACCACCGCGGCCGGTGCGACGATGAGCTTCGCGCTGATCACCAGCGCGAGGACGATCGCGCTCGCCACCGGGCGGTCCCTGGCCGCGAGCGCGGCCGCGACGAGCATGAGACCGACGATCGCCAGGTCCGGCCCGGCGACCGCCCAGGTCAGCGCGGTGAGCGGGCACGCCATCGCGAACTGCGCCGCGCGCACCGGAACCCGCGGCGTCCGGGACAGCCGGATCGTCAGCCACGCGCACACGCACGCGGTCAGGGCGAACACCAGCCGCGCGTCGGTGAGCGCGTCGGCCACCGGGCTCCCGCCGAACAGGGCGCGGGGCAGGCCGAACACGGCCATGACCGGGCCGTAGGGCGTGTAGTCGTTGACCTCCGGGGCCCGGGTGAGCGCCTCCACGTCCACGTACGGCGTGCCGTTGTCCAGCAGCAGGCTCGCCGACCGCTCGATCACCCACACCTCGGGCTGGGCGCTCCAGGAGAACGGTGTGTTCAGCCAGTCGGTGCCGGTGAGCCGCCGGACCACCAGGACCGCCAGCGGCAGCAGCATCGACAGCACGCCGATGCCGGCGATCCCCACCCAGCGGGAGCGCAGCAACCCGCCCTGGCGGCCGGTGGCGATCAGCCAGCCGGTGTGGGCAGCGGCGAATCCGTAGCCGAACGCGGCGCACGAACCCCAGATGCGGAAGCCGTAGAACTCGTTGGTGAGGGCCAGTGCGATGGCGTAGACGGTGCAGACGACGTAGAAGACCAGGTCGACGGTCAGCGGGTGCGCGGCGAGCAGAGCCCGCCAGCGGTCGAGGGCGGCGGCGGGGACCGGCGTGCGCACTTCGGTGCGCTCAGTGGTCATCGCGGGCCGCCGGGTGGTCTCGCACCGGTTTCGTCCCTCCCCATGGGCAAAGGTTACCGAGGGCGGAATCGCGGGCAACGCCCGGGAAGCTTTTGGTGACCTGCCGCGTTGACCTCTGCGTCTTCGGGGTAGACATCAAGTAATGTCGAACTTTTAGGGTGGGCGGCGTGGACAACACCTGGTCGTTGATGAGTTCGGCGATGCGCGCGGCGAACACGCCGAAGGGCCTCGCGCCCGGAACCGTGCGGCGGGTCGCGCGCTTCGCCCGCCCGTACTGGCGCAGCCTGCTGGTGTTCCTGGCGCTGACCGTGGTGTCGGCGGTGATCGCGGTGAGCACGCCGGTGCTGGCCGGCAAGGTCGTCGACACGATCGTCGGCGGCAAGGACGCCGGCCTGGTCGTCCTGCTGGCCGTCGTCGTGGCCGGGCTGGCGATCGCCGACGCCGGGTTCGGGCTCGTCGAACGCTGGCTGTCCGCCCGCATCGGCGAGGGCCTGATCTACGACCTGCGCCGCGCGGTGTTCGAGCACGTGCAGCGCATGCCGATCGCGTTCTTCACCCGCACCCGCACCGGCGCGCTGGTCAGCCGCCTGAACAACGACGTGATCGGCGCGCAGCGCACGTTCACCGCGACCCTGTCCGGCCTGGTCACCAACGTGATCCAGCTGGTGCTCTCGCTCGCGGTCATGGTCACCCTGTCCTGGCAGGTGACGCTGCTGGCGCTGGTGCTGCTGCCGGTGTTCGTGCTCCCCGCGCGCCGCATCGGCCGCCGGATGGCCGACCTGCAGCGCGAGTCGGCCCAGCTCAACGCCGGGATGACCACCCAGATGACCGAGCGGTTCTCCGCGCCCGGCGCGACGCTGGTCAAGCTGTTCGGGCGGCCGAAGCGGGAGGTCGAGGACTTCGGCGCCCGCGCGGGACGCGTCCGTGACATCGGCGTGCGGACCGCGATGCTGACCCGCTGGTTCATGACCAGCCTGACCCTGGTGTCGGCACTCGCGACGGCACTGGTCTACGGCCTCGGCGGCTGGCTGGCGATCCGCGGGCAGCTCGCCCCGGGCACCGTCGTCGCCCTCGCGCTGCTGCTGACCAGGCTCTACAGCCCGCTGACCGCGCTGGCCAACGTGCGCGTGGACGTGATGACCGCGCTGGTGTCGTTCGAGCGGGTCTTCGAGGTGCTCGACCTCGACCCGATGATCACCGAGAAGCCGGACGCCCGCACCGTGCCGGAGGGCGGCGTCTCGGTCGAGTTCGACGACGTCCGCTTCGCCTACCCGGCCGCCGACAAGTACTCGCTCGCCTCGCTGGAGGAGGTGTCCACACTGGACACCCGTGGCGGTGAGGAGGTCCTGCACGGGATCAGCTTCCGCGCCGAACCGGGGCAGATGGTCGCACTGGTCGGCTCGTCCGGTGCGGGCAAGTCGACGATCGCGTCGCTGCTGCCGCGCCTCTACGACGTCGATTCCGGCGCCATCCGGCTGTCCGATGTGGACGTCCGTGACCTGGCGTTCGCCTCGATCCGGGACACCGTCGGCGTGGTCACCCAGGACGGGCACCTGTTCCACGACACCATCCGCGCCAACCTGGAGTACGCGCGGCCGGGTGTGGCGGAGGAGGAGATCTGGGACGCGCTGGGCCGGGCGCGGCTCGCCGAGCTGGTCCGCAGCCTGCCCGACGGGCTGGACACGCTGGTGGGGGAGCGCGGCTACCGGCTCTCCGGCGGCGAACGGCAGCGGCTGACCATCGCGCGGCTGCTGCTGGCGCACCCGCGGGTGATCGTGCTGGACGAGGCGACCGCGCACCTGGACTCGGAGTCCGAGGCGGCGGTCAGCGAAGCCCTGTCGCACGCGCTGGAAGGCCGGACCGCGCTGGTCATCGCGCACCGGTTGTCCACCGTGCGGGCGGCCGACCAGATCCTGGTGGTCGAGGCCGGGCGCATCGTCGAACGCGGCACCCACGAGGAGCTGCTCGCCGCGAACGGCCGCTACGCCGACCTCTACCACACCCAGTTCGCCGAGGAGCCCGCTGCCGCCTAACGGAGGGCGGGCACCCGCGGGCGGTAGTGGTCCAGCAGCGCGGCGTTGGCCGCGTCGCCGCCCTCGACGTTCGAGCTGCGCCACAACGGCACCTCGACGCCCTCCCGCCGGGCGGCGTCAAAGACGTGCGCCAGCACCTCGTTCCACAGGAAGACGTTGAGCAGCGAGGACAGCGCCACCGTGCGCGGGTCGTCGGCGGGGAAGGCGGCGTCGCCGGGGCGGACGCCGGTGTCGAGCACGACGTCGGCCTGCTCCAGCAGCGTGCTGTGCGAGCGGCGCGGCGCCGCCTCGACCGACGCCCGCGAGGTCACCGCCACCACCGGCGCACCCGCCGCGCGGGCGGCCTCGGCCAGCTCGACGGGGTAGGGGTTGACGCCGGAGTTGGAGAACACGAACACCACGTCGTCCGGTCCGGGCGCGCGCTCGGCCAGCACCTCCGCGGCCAGGCCGGACCGCCGCTCGGCCGCCGTGCTGGCCGCGGCGCCGTGCAGCGGCAGCAGGTCCGGGTGGTACAGCGGGTACACGCAGGCCAGGCCGCCCGCGCGGTAGAAGGTCTCGGCGACCGACGCCAGCGAGTGCCCGGCGCCTGCGGTGAACACCAGCGCGTCCGCCCGCACCGCGCCCAGCACCAGCGCGGCGGCCCGCTCGATCTCCCTGCCGTTGCGTTCGCCGGCCTGCTGCAGCGCGCCGGCGACCAGATCGTTGATCATGCGCCCGACCCTAGATGAGTAAGTCCTAACCCTGGGTGGTGTGTGGAGATGGGTGAAGGGTGTTCAAGATCAGTTTGTGAGGACCGACCTGAACACCCTTCTGA
>NZ_JBEXTZ010000190.1:0-6563 GCF_040614195.1 Amycolatopsis sp. NPDC006125 | reverse complement strand
GGCGCCGCCACCGCCGCGCCGCCCGCCCCGCCGCAGCGCAGCCCGCGCAACCCGACCGCCGCGTTCATCCCGCCGCCGAAGCCGCCCCAGCAGGCCAAGCAGTCCCCGCTGAAGCGCAAGGGCGTGCTGGCCGGATCGGCGGTGGCCGTGGTCGCCGTACTCGTCGTCGTGCTGGTCGTCCTGCTCAACGGCGGCGACAAGACCAACGGCGGCGCCTCGCAGGCCAACGCGGGCGGCACCACCGCCCCCACCTCCGCGCCGCCCAGCACGCCCAGCAGCGCCGCCCCGGCCGACCTCGGCCAGACGGCCAACACCGGATCGGTGGACTTCGGCTCGGCGGGCCAGGTGGTCAAGGCCTACCTCGACAGCTCGGGATCGCCCCAGGCGTGGGGCCTGCTCACGCCCGCCGCGCAGGCCGTGTTCGGCAGCCAGCAGGCGTTCCAGCAGTACTGGGACGAGCACGAGATCGAGGGCTACAACTCGATCCGCGCGGACAAGGGCGCCAACGCGGACGGTTCCGCCGACATGTCCGTTTCGATCGACGGGGTCGGCCGCGTCTCCTGGCGCGTGGTCAACACCGGGGCCGGGCTGCGGATCGACGCGAACACGAAACTCGGCTGACCTACCCTGGTCGGTATGACCGAGAGCGGCCGCAACCCGCGCTTCGACGACGACCTGGTCGGGCTCGACCCCGACGATCCGGAGGCCCAGGCGTTCGCGCGGCACCTGGACCGGATGCAGCGGTGCGAGCCGGGTTTCACGGTCGAGGGCACCCTGCACAACGTGGCGGAGTTCGCCGAGTCCAGCACCCGGGTCGGCGGGCTGCGGTGGTGGATCGCGGCCACTGTCGTGGTGCTGCTGGTCCTCGGCGTGATCGTCGCCTCGTGGGACATCGTGGTACGGGCCGTGCAGTGGCTCGCCGAGTAGCCTGAAGCATATGAAACCTCGCATGGAACCCGTCGTGGGAGCCACCCCGAAGGTGGTCAAGTCGGACCAGGAGTGGCGCGAGCAGCTCTCCCCCGAGGAGTACGCCGTGCTGCGCCAGGCGGGCACCGAGCGGCCGTTCACCGGCGAGTACACCGACACCAAGACCACCGGCATCTACGAGTGCCGCGCGTGTGGCGCCGAGCTGTTCCGCAGCGACACCAAGTTCGAGAGCCACTGCGGCTGGCCGTCGTTCTTCGACCCGTCCTCCTCGGACGCCGTGCTGCTGCGCGAGGACCGGTCGCTGGGCATGGTGCGCACCGAGGTGCTGTGCGCGACCTGCCACAGCCACCTGGGCCACCTCTTCGAGGGCGAGGGCTACCCGACGCCGACCGACCAGCGGTACTGCATCAACTCGATCTCCCTGCGCCTGGTGCCCGCGGAGTAAAACCCGCGCCACGACACGCACCCGCCCGCTACCCTGCGGGTGTATGGGGGCGTACTGGGGGTTGTCCGCCCGGGAGTTCGCCGCGCTCTACGCGGCGCTGATCCTGGTGCCGCCGGTGGTGCGGCTGCTCGGCCCGGTCCTGCTGCGGTACCGCCGGATCCGGCCCGGTGCCGAGCGGGTCACCGCGGTCGGGCTGGCGGTGCTGGCCGGCGGGCCGGACCGGGCCGTCGACCTGGTGCTCGCGGACCTGGTCGCGCGCCGGTGGATCCGCGTGGACGCCGGTGGCCGGCTGACCACCACGACGACGCGGTCCCCAGGGGAACCACTCGCCATCGCCGTGGTGCTGGCGGTGTCGTTCTGGCGCGGCCTGGCGACCGCGCAGACCCTGCGCCTGCACCTGGCGGACAGCCCGCAAATCGGGGACGTGGTGCGCGGGCTCGCCGCCCGCGGGCTGGTGGTGCCGCCCGGTGACGTGTCCGGCATCCGGGTCGCGTCCCGGGTCCTGCTGGTCGGGGTCGTGATCAGCACGTTCGTCGGCGGCTACGCGGTGGCCGCCATCCCGGTGATGCTGGCCGGGGTGCTCGTCCTCGGGGCGGCCGAGCTCGTCCCGTCGCCGAGGCGCACCGTCGCGGGGAGCCGCTTGCTGCGTGGCGCCACGGTTCTGGGAACCACCGCCGGGCCGGGTCCGTCGAACGGCCAAGTCCGGGGGTGGATTCGGAGGTGGCGGGGTGGCTGGTCCGGTGATCCTGGCGGTCGGTGACGGGCCCGCGTTCTGGGGCCTGCCCGCTTCGACGTTCCTCCCGCTCTTCGCCGCGTTGCTGGTGCTGCCCGTGGTGGTGCGCTTGTTCGGTTCGCGGCTGCTCAAGCGGCGCGGCGGCGGGCCGCACCACCCGCCCGGGCTGATCGAGCTGGGGTTCCTGGCGGGCGGCCCGGTGCGGGCGACCGACACCGCGCTCGCGGATCTCGTGGAGCGGCAGCGGATCCGGGTGAGCAGTGGCGGGAGGCTGTCCACGACCGGCGGCCACGCCCCGGCCGACCGGCTGAGCGCGGCGGTCTGGACCGCGGTGCGCGACGGCCGCGGCACGTGGACCCTGCACGACGTGCGCGCGGCGGTGCTGGGCCGCGCCGAGTTCGACGAGCTGCGCGACCGGCTCGCCGGGGAAGGGCTCCTGGTCACGCCCGGGGCGGTGCGCAACGTCCGGCGGCTGGCGACGCTCCTGCTCTTCGCGGTCGTGGTCCTCGCGTTCCTGGCCTTCCCGGACGGCACGTTCGTGCTGGCGGTGCTGCCGGCCGGGCTGCTGTGGGCGCTCACCGACCGGCGGCCACGCGGCCCGGCCAGGACTTCGACCGGTGACACCGCGCTGCGGGTGGCGGGCATGACCACGGGCGGGGCCGCGCAGGCGGTGGCCCTCGGTGGCCTCGCCCGCCACCCGGACCAGGCGATCGCGCAGGCGCTGCTGTCGGCGCCGCCGCCGCGGAAGCCACGGCGCCGCGGCGGCTGGTCCGGCTCGTCGTCGGGCTACGGCTGCGGGTCTTCGGGCAGCTCCTGCGGAAGCAGCTCGTGCGGAAGCGGTTCGTGCGGCGGAGGCAGCTCGTGCGGCGGCGGTGGTGGTTGCGGGGGTGGCGGCGGTGGTGACTGAGCGCTTCGGGCCGATCGGCTTCACCGACTACGCGGGCCTGCGGGTGGGTGGGCTTGCGGCGGGTTCGACCTCGGGGCTCGACGACTGCGGTGGCGATGGTGGAGGCGGTTGCGGTGGCGGTTGAGCGGCTGGGCGTGGGCATCGGGTGGCGGCCGGAGATCGACCTGTCGATCGCGCGGCTGCCGGGTGTGGAGTGGGTCGAGGTGATCGCCGAGAACCTGCACCCGGGTCGCCTGCCCGCGGCGCTGGTGGAGCTGCGGGAGCGTGGCATGCCGGTGTTGCCGCACGCGGTGTCGCTGTCCCTGGGCGGCGCGGAGCCGCTGGACACGCGGCGGGTGGAGCACCTCGCGGCGGTCGCCGACGAGCTGGACGCGCCGCTGGCCAGCGACCACGTGTGTTTCGTGCGCGCGGGCGGGCTGGACGCGGGGCACCTGGTGCCGCTCCCCCGCACACGGGAGGCGCTCGATGTGCTGGTGGAGAACGTGCGGCTGGCGCAGTCGATCGTGGGCAGGCCGTTCGCGCTGGAGAACATCGCCGCGCTGCTGGAGTGGCCGGACGCCGAGATGAGCGAGGCCGCGTTCCTGGCCGAGCTGACGTCGCGGACCGGGTGCCTGCTGATCGTGGACGTGGCGAACCTGTACGCGAACGCGCGGAACCTGGGCGCGGACCCGGTGAGGTTCCTGGAGGAGGTGCCACTGGAGCGGGTGGCGTACGTGCACGTCGCCGGGGGCGTCGAGGTCGACGGCATCTACCACGACACGCACACCCACCCGGTGCTGCCGGAGGTGCTCGACCTGCTGAGCGAACTGCGGCGCCGACGGGAGCCCCCCGGAGCGCTCCTGGAACGCGACGGCGCCTACCCACCGGACGACGAACTGGCCGCGGAACTGGCCGCGATCCGGGAGCGCCTGTGAGCGGGCGCGAGGGGCTGGCCGCCCAGCGGGCCGAGCTGCTGCGCGCCCCCCGGGACCGGCCGCGATGCCCGGCGAGCCACAAGGCTGCGCGCCCGGTTGGCCACCGAACCCGCTACGCCCCGGGACCACCAGCGGGCGGCGGGAACGAGCGTGGCGGCCGGCGAAGCCGAGCTGCTGCACGCCCCGCCACCGAACCCACCACCCACCGGGAGCACCCGTGACCAGCCGGAAGGAACTCGCCACCCAGCAGCCAAACGGCTGCGCGCCCGGCCGGCCACCGAACCCGCCACGCCCCGGGAGTACCAGTGAGCGACCGGAACGAGCGCGGCGGCCCGCCAAGCCAACTACTGCACGCCACGCCGTCCCCGATCCGGGAGCACCTGTGACCGGCCGGGAAGAACTCGCCGCCCGGCAGGCTGAGTTGCTGCGCGCCCTGCTGGCCGGCGGGGCTCCTCCGGCGGGCTTCGACCCCGGCCGGGTGGCCGCCGAGGTGCTCGCCCTGCGAGCCAAGCGCCGCTCCATCGTCGCCGACCTCAGGCCCGATCTCTTCCGCCTGCTCGGCGACCGGTTCCGGCCCCTGTTCGACGCCTACGCCGAGGCCACGCCCCGCACGGACGGCACCGGCTACCGCCAGGACGCCGCGAACTTCGCCACCTGGCTCGCCGAGCGCGGCGAACTCCCCCGGCGGCGCTGGTGGTCCCGCTTCACCCGCTGACCGACGGCCACGCCAACCTCGCTAGTGCGCCGTGATGCCGCCGTCGACGACGATCTCCGCGCCCGTGACGAAGGACGACTCGTCGGAGGCGAGGAACAGGATCGCCGCGGCGATCTCGTCCGCTGTGCCCGCTCGTTTCATCGGGGTGCGCTGGATGTCGGCCTGCTGGTCGCCCTCGGTGTCGAGGATGTCCTGGATCATCGGTGTCGCGATGACGCCGGGGTGCACGGAGTTGACCCGCACCCCCCTCGTCGCGTACTCGACGGCCGCCGTCTTGGTCAGCAGCCGCACCGCGCCCTTCGAGGCGTGGTAGGCCGCGGCCGACCCGCCGCCGATGATGCCCAGGATCGACGACACGTTGACCACCGACGCGTTCCCGCTCGCGCGCAGCAACGGCATCGCGGTCTTCATGCCCAGCCAGGTGCCCTTCTGGTTCACCGCGATCACCCTGTCCCAATCGGCCTCGGCGGTGTCCTCGATGCCCGGCCAGTCCACGATTCCCGCCACGTTGACCAGCACGTCCAGCCTGCCGAAACGCTCCGCCGTCCTGGCCAGGGCCGTCTGCCAGTGCCGCGCCGAGGAGACGTCGAGGTGCACGCGCAGCGCGTCCTCCCGCTCCGGCCCGCTCCCGGTGACATCACCCAGCACCAGCCGCGCCCCCTCCCGGGCGAACAGGGCCGCCGTGGCCGCCCCGATCCCGCCCGACGCGCCCGTGATCAACGCGACCTTGCCGTCCAGCCGTCCCGGCATCCCGCTCCCTCCTACCGCTGCCATCACCCCCCGATCCTGCGGCGACGGGAGCGGGCCAGCCAGGGTGCGTTACTCCCAGGACGGCGCTAAAGCCACTCCGCGACCGCACTCCCCGGCAGCGGCGGCCCAGAAGTCCACATCGGACGCGGCACCATCCCACCCGGACAGGTCACGTGACGCACCAGGCCGAACCCACTCCCGGTCTCGGCAAGGAAATTCGAGAAGTCCACAGTGGATCCACCAGGCACCCGGCCCAGTCCGTCGAGCCACCGCCCGGTCCGGGCCAGCGCGAGGCGCACCCGCCTGCTGCCGCCCTCGACGGCCCGGTTCCGCAGCGCGACCATGGCGGCAGCAGCGGCCAGCCAGCCCGTCGCGTGGTCCAGCGCCTGCACGGGCAACGGCCGGGGTTCCTCGGCGCCCCAAGCGATTCCCGACGCCATCTGCACCAGGCTGTCGAACCCGCGCCGACCCCGCCACGGGCCTTCCCAGCCCCACGCGTTCAGCTCCACCAGCACGATCCCGGGCCGCGCCGCCGCCAGCCGCTCCGCCGTGAACCCCAGCCCGGCCAGCGCGCCCGGCCGGAACGACTGCAACACGACATCCGCCGAACCGATCAGGCGCCACAACGCGGAACGCCCGACCTCGGTGCGCAGGTCCAGGTGCGCCGAGCGCTTGCCCATTCCGGTGTCGACCACCAGCGGGTGCACGACCGGCAGGTGCGCGGCCCCAATGTGCAGGACGTCCGCGCCGTGCGCGGCCAGCACCCGGCCCGCGACCGGACCGGCGATCACGTGCGTCAGGTCCAGCACCCGCACCCCGCCCAGCGGCCGCGGCGACTCCGGCAGCGGCCGCGCCGGGGCCATCCCCACCAGCTCCTGCGCCACGAGCGGTCCGTCCAGCGCCCGCCCCATCGCGCTGTCCAGCCACTCTTCGCGGGTGCGCATGGCGGCCGCCGCCCCGCCCGCGGCGACCACCGCCTCCTGCACGTCCCACGCGTCCCGGGCGGCGACCGCCGACGCCACCGCCGCGCGGTCCTCGGCCACCCCGAGTGCGCGGCACACCGCCGCAGCGTGGTGTCCGAGATGTAGAGGTCGGCACCGATCTCCTCGTTCGTCATGCCCAGCGCCATGCCGGCGAGCACCTGGTACTCGCGCAGCGTGAGCAACTGCCCT